>JBJOIA010000017.1:0-9258 GCA_046047395.1 Bacteroidota bacterium
GGCCAAAAAGTTTAGAGTAGCTGGAACCAAATAACCTTCTTCTCTAAAGCCTTTAGAAATTGAACCATTAGCTGGGTCTTTCCATTCTAAAGGAAATACAGGAAATCCTCCTAAATCAGCATCTCTTTTTGAAAGCTTTCCATTCCCCTCTGGCTTCAACAATAAAGGAAGGTGGGCAAATTGTGGAGCTTCCCATCCAAATGCCTTATATAATAAAATATGCAAAGGTGCTGAGGGCAACCATTCTTCTCCACGAATAACATGGGTAATTCCCATTAAATGATCATCCACAATATTTGCTAAATGATAAGTAGGCATCCCATCGGATTTCATTAAAACCTTATCATCAATGGCAGAATTATGAACATGAACCCAATCTCGAATTAAATCCTGAAAGCGAACTTCTCCTTTAGCGGGAACATTTAAACGGATAACATAAGGATTACCTGATTCAATTAATTCTTTAACCTGTGCAGGTGAAAGAGAGAGGGAATTGCGCATCTTAAGGCGAGTAAGTGCATTATATTGAAATGCACCACCTTTGGACTCATAGATTTTCCTTTGAGCATCTAATTCCTCTGCAGTATCAAAAGCATAATATGCTTTACCACTATTAATTAAATCTTGGGTATATTTTTGATAAATTTCTTTTCGCTCACTTTGTCTATATGGCGCAAAAGAACCACCAACCCCAACTCCCTCATCTGGCTGAATGCCTAACCATTTAAGGGAATTAAGGATGTATTCTTCTGCACCAGGCACAAACCTTGTTTGGTCGGTATCTTCAATTCTAAGAATGAAAGTACCCTGGTGTTTTTTTGCGAATAAGTAATTGTAAAGTGCAGTTCTTACTCCACCTATATGCAAGGGTCCGGTAGGACTTGGAGCAAAACGAACTCTAATTTTTTCAGACATGCTTAAGCTGGCTGTGAATTCATTACTTCAGTTTGTTTTCTAATTGATTCCAAGTGAACCAATTTGAATAGTTCTTCTACAAATTCAGGATATAGGTTTAATCCTTTTGCTTGATTTGCTCTATCAGCATGAAGTTCTTTCCAACGATCCAATTGTAAAACGGCAACATTATTATCACGCTTGTATTCTCCAAGACGCTCTACTACGGCCATTCTAGCTGCAAGAACTTCTAATAATTCACGGTCGATATTATCAATTTTCTCACGAAGAGAAACTAATTCATTTTGGAAATCAGAACCATATTCAGATTTTCTAATTTCTAAATCCTTCAACATTAAACCTAAATCCTCTGGTGTTAATTGCTGTGCAGCATCAGACCAAGCCGCATCTGGATCACGGTGTGATTCAATAATCATACCGTCATAATTTAAATCTAAAATACGCTGAGATAATTCTTTCAAATATGCTCTCTTTCCAGCCATATGAGAAGGATCACCAATCATTGGAAGGTCTGGAAATAATCTTTTCATTTCTACAGCAATTGACCACATCGGTGAATTTCTGTATTTTGTTTCTTGTGCATTGGAAAAACCTCTGTGAATGGCACCTAACTTCTTGATACCAGAATTTTGAAGTCTTTCAAGTGCTCCAACCCATAATGCTAAATCAGGATTAACAGGATTTTTTACTAATACTGGAACATCAACACCTTTTAAAGCATCTGCAATTTCTTGCACATTGAATGGATTTACGGTTGTACGAGCACCAATCCATAAAATATCTACTCCATATTTTAAAGCCAATTCAATATGTTCAGGAGTTGCAACTTCTACAGCAGTTGGAATTCCTGTTTCTTTCTTCGCTTCAACTAACCATTTAAGGGCAGGCTCTCCCATTCCTTCAAATGAACCAGGACGCGTTCTTGGTTTCCATACTCCAGCTCTCATCACATGGGCATAGCCCTCCGCTTTTATTCTTCTAGCGGTCTCAAGAACTTGTTCTTCTGTCTCTGCTGAGCAAGGACCTGCAATAATTAATGGATTTCCATTAGTGTTAATCCAGTCTTGCATCTTCACGATATCTAAATTGGCATTCATAATAATTGTTGGGCTTCAACCCTTTTAAAACTTTATTTTTTTTAACTAAATCATTTTTAAACCTTTATATTTGCATTCGGTTTAAAAAAAATGAATCATCAAACGATGAAAAACATTTCATTCAACGATACAAAAACAGCATTTAGAACGAAATCTGATTCGGAAATCCGAAGGTCCTATTTGATATTTGCGATCATGAATCAAAATTGGTCTGTAAAGTTAGGAACTTTTTTTATCAAATTGTTCATTTATATTCATTTTCCTATTAAAAAATTAATAAAATCTACCATTTTCAAACAATTTTGTGGAGGTGAAACAATTGAGGATTGTCAACCCACTATAGATAGTTTAAAAAAATCTAAAATAGGTACAATTTTAGATTATTCCGTGGAAGGAGAGGAAAATGAGAAATCTTTTATATTAACGAAAAATGAAATTTTAAAAACCATCGAAAAGGCTAAGAATGAGGAAGGTATACCCTTTACGGTATTTAAAATTTCAGGAATTTTCAAGACTGAGGCTTTGGAGGAATATCAAACAGAAAATGGCTTATCAGAGAACCATAAATCAAGTTTCGAAAATTCTAAACTTTTATTAATAGAAATTTGTGAAACTGCTTATAAAAATGATGTAAGAATTTTCATTGATGCAGAAGAATCCTGGATACAAGACAGTATTGATGCCCTTGCCTATGAAATGATGTACAAATACAATTTGAAAAAGCCCATTATTTATAATACTTATCAGATGTATCGGGTAGACATGTATGATAATTTGGAAAAGGTAATTAAAAAGGCGATTAAAGAGAAATTTTATCTAGGAGTAAAACTAGTTCGAGGGGCCTATATGGAAAAGGAAAGGTTAAGGTCTCATGAAGAGAATTTTGCTGACCCAATACATAAGACAAAGGAAGGTACTGATAGGAGTTTTAACAATGCGATTGATTTATGTTTAAAATATGTATCAAGGGTCTCAATTTGCATTGGTACGCATAATGAAACTAGTTGTTCAAAAATGGTCCAACTTATTGAGGAAAAAGAAATTCCTAGGAATCATCCTAACATTTATTTTGCCCAATTATTAGGAATGTCTGATAATATTTCCTTTATTTTGGCAGATAAAGGCTTTAACGTAGCAAAATATGTTCCATTTGGCCCAATCAATTCTGTAATGCCCTATTTATTTAGAAGAGCAGAAGAAAACAAATCGATAAGTGGACAGAGTTCGAGGGAATATACCTTATTAAAAAATGAAATTAAGAGAAGATTAGAAAATGTTTAAAAAGAGTTTACCCTATTTTGGCTTAGCATTGGGAATTATCCTAATTGACCAAATCATAAAATTATCTGTCCATTTTTTCATGCAACCTGGTTTCATAGGTGAAATTTCTATAATAGGAGATTTTTTCAAACTTCATTATACCTTAAATCAAGGCATGGCATTTGGTATGCAATTTGGGGTTGAATATGGGAAATTAATTCTTACGATATTTCGAATAATTGCGGTTGGTTTTATTGGTTATGGTCTATTTCATTTTACTAAAAAGGGATCGAGCAAAGGATTAATAATTAGTATTGCCTTAATATTAGGGGGAGCAATTGGAAATTTAGTAGATTCAATTTTCTATGGAGTATTTTTAAATAATTCTCCCTATGACGCGATAAGTCCTTGGTTTCATGGACAAGTTATTGATATGTTTTTCTTTGACTTTTACCAAGGCTATTTACCAGAATGGTTACCATTTCTTGGAGGTACATATTATTCTACCCCGATTTTTAATTTTGCTGATGCAGCAATATTTTGTGGGGTAGTTAATTTAATTATTTTTCAAAAGAAATACTTTAAGATCGATTAGTATTTGAGAATTCAGAAATAAAAAAAAGGATTAATAGTTAATATTAATCCTTTTTCTATTATTCGAATGAGAATTATTTCGCAGCTGGAGCAGCTGGAGGAGTAATTCCTAATTTTTTCAATACTAAATCAGAGATATTAGCATTATCTGGATAATGTAATAAAATTGGAGCAGTACCTAAACCAGCATCGTAATTAAATACATAAGTATAAGCATTTTCCTTAGCTACTGCATGCATTGTAGATTCAATTTTCTCTAATAAAGGCTGAAGTAATTGAGCTTGTTTCTTTTGAAGAGAAGATTGAGAAGTTTGTTGGAATTCTTGAATTCCTTGTTGCATTGTTTGTAATTCCTTCTCATAATCTTGTTTAATTACATCAGAAGTATTTTGAGGTAAACCTTCATACTGAGCTAATTTATCTTGAAACTGCTTTACTTTTGTTTGATAAAGTTCTTGGTATTGATTTTGTGTAGTTTTTAACTCTTCTTCAACTTGCTTTGATTCAGGCATTTGTCCAAGAATGTAATCTGCATTAATAAAACCAATTTTTACTTGAGCTTGTGTAGGCATTGCCGCTAAGCCAAAAAGTAGGGTTAGGGCCAAAAAGAATCTGTTTTTCATTTGTATTTAATTTAAATTTAATTTCAATTATTTATTTTAATTATTTATTTATTTACTTCTTTAATATTCAAATCTGGTTCAAATCCCAATTCTTCTAAAACAAAATCAGAATAATCATGAATAGGATTTGAATAAATCATCATCATTCCATCGGAGGATTTATCAAATAAAAAATCCAATTTCTTTTCTTTCACCACCTTTTCAACAGCAGAGGACAATTCATCTAATATTGGTTTCAGAGCGTTTTGTCTTGCCAAAAACAAAGTACCATTTTCTCCAAAAGTGGAAGTTTCAAATTTAACAATTTCGTTAGACTTTTGATTAATTTCTTTTAATCTTTCTTGTTTTAAATTTTCAGTTAAAAGTACTTCGTCTAATTTATAATCATTTTGCAACTTTAGCAAATCTGATTTCATTTGGTTTACCTCCTGAATAGACTCTTTGGTCAGAGAATCTAGGTTTTTTAGTATTTCTTGATATTCAGGGATTTTACTTGTAATAAATTCTGAATCAATATATCCAAATTTTTGGGCAAAAAGACTAAAACCATTAAAAAAAAGAAATAAAATTAAGATTAATTTAACGGTTTTCATGATTAATTATCTTAATTGTTGTCCTAATGAGAATGTAAATGCTTGACGTCCAAAACCACTTGCACCTGGTTGTGGTTTATCAAATCCAAATCCATAATCGATTCCAATTAAACCAAATGCTGGCATGAAAATTCTTGCTCCAATTCCTGCTGAACGATATAATTTAAATGGATTATAATCTTTGATATTGGAGAAATTATTTCCACCTTCAGCAAAAGCTAAACCGAAAATAGTTGCAGATGGATTCAATGATATTGGATAACGGACTTCCAATACGAATTTATTATAGGCTACCCCACCAAGTCCGTAATTACCAGAAGGACCAATTGAACGATCTGCATAACCTCTTAGACCTACGATATCTCTATTAAAGGTAAAACCTTGAACCATCCCTGAACCTCCTAAGTCAAATCTTTCAAAGGTAGTTACCGGCCTATTTCCATAAGAACCAAGGAAACCTAAATGAGCTCTGGTATGAATAACAAATTTACCTGCCAAAGGACTAAACCAACTTGCATCAAACATCCACTTATGATATTCAATAAATTTGGATTTTCCACCAATTCCCCAAAGTGAAAATGGTGGTGTAATGGATGCAGTAAGTGAGAAGGATGATCCTGCACGTGTAAAGGTCGGATTATCTAAACTATTCCTTGAAAAATTAGAAACAAAGGCGAAGGTATTCGAAATTCCTTCTGGGAAGGCAAATGTTAAATATCGTAAAACATCATATCTTGTAAAGGATAATGAATTACTTAAAGAGAAATAATCATCTGGCCATTTCAATCTTTTTCCTAAGCTAATTGAAACAGTAGAGGTATTAAAGTGTGCATTCATTAGTGAATCTGGAAAGGATGGAACTCCACCAAATCCTCCAAGGCCTCCGAATCCACCATAGCCTCCGTATCCACCATATCCACCTAATCCGCCATAACCACCATAACCACCATAACCTCCGTAACCACCATATGGATTAGAAAGCGCTTGGTTTCTAGAGAATTGGTAAGGATAGGAAACAGATTTATTCAATGAAACGGAGAATGAATTTGGCTTCTTGCCACCTAACCAGGGTTCTGTAAATACTAAGCTATAATTTTGATAAGATTTTCCGTTCGCTTGGAAACGAATGGAAAGTTTTTGCCCATCTCCTGAAGGTAAACCTTTCAGATTTTTGACGTCCATAAGAGATTTCAGGGAAAAATTATTGAAAGTAACTCCTAGGGTTCCAATAAATCCAATATAACCTCCCCATCCACCAGATAATTCAATTTGGTCAGATGATTTTTCAACTACATTATAAACGATGTCTACCGTACCATCGGCCTGTGGTTGTGGCTTTGGATCAATTTTTTCTGGATCAAAATAACCGATTTGAGATAATTCTCTAACTGTTCTTATAATTAAAGATTTATTAAATTTTTGTCCTGGTAGTGTACGAATTTCTCTTAAAACAACTTTATCCGATGTTTTGGTGTTTCCATTTAGAATAATTCGATTAATCGTCGCTTGTTTACCTTCATTGATACGAATTACTAAATCAATTGAGTCCTGTACTACCTGGGCTTCTATGGGTTGGGCGTTGTAGAATAAATAACCATTATCCATATAGACAGAACTTAAATCGTCACCTGGATTTCCTTCTAATCTTTTTCCTAACTCTTCGGTATTATATACATCGCCTTTTTCAATTCCTAATACTTCCTTTAGAGTTGAATCAGGATAAATAAAATTACCTTCAAAATTAATACTACGATAATAGAATTTTTTACCTTGAACAACATTTAGGTAAAGGTTTATTCTTTTATCATTTAATTTTTCAACTGAGTCGCTCAATAATTGGAAATTTCGATAACCCAATTTGTTCATTGCCTCCAAAAGGGTCTCTTTATCTTCCTTAAATTTCTTATCTACGAATTTTGAAGTTTTAAAAAATCTACCGGGAAAAATTTGCTTTGTATTTTTTAATTTTCTGTGAACTAATTTATTAATTTTTGCATTTTCTGTTCCATTTACCACTAAATGTTGAATTTTAACTTTTACCCCTTTGTCTACCTTCATGGTCATAATGGCGTTATTTCCCATATTGGAATCAACTTTTACGATGGGTTCAACCTTTACATTAAGATATCCTTTATCCTGAAAATGGCGGGCAACCGTAAGGCTTACATTTTTCTTTAAGGTTTCTGTAATAATTTTTCCTTTATAGGCTTTTACCTTATCTGATATGGATTCCCCCTCTCCTTTTCTAATTCCTTCATATTTTAGTGAATAAAGTCTCGGTCTTTCCTTCAATCTAATTTCTAACCAAATATCATTTCCAATTTTTTTGGTAGCATAAATTTTTACATCTTCCAAAATTCCTTGGTTCATGATTTTGCGGATTGAACCTCCCAAGGATTCTCCTGGTAATTTTATTTCATCACCAACTCGCAAACCGGAAATATTAATCATTGAATTACCATCATAGAATTCTGAGCCCGAAACGGTGATTTCTTTGATGGTATATTCTCTCGGGTTAGCCCATTCAAATTCATTAATTTCAGTGGAAGCGGCTTGTGAAAAACGCTTGCCCAATAACTGTGCTTGAGGGGTAAAATAGGTCAGAAACAAGCCAAAAAATAGGATTGTTTGAAAAATATTTTTAACACGATTTAACTTCTCTAATTTCATATTTTGTTTCTAGTGGAGTCCAATATTTGTTCACTTGTCTTTCCAAAACGCCTTTCTCTACGCTGAAAATCAATTATAGCTCTAATATAATGTTCTTTTCTGAAATCTGGCCAATATAGGTCCTCAATTATATATAATTCACAATAGGCTAATTGCCACAACAAGAAATTAGAAATCCGGTGATCACCGCCTGTTCGAATCATTAAATCTGGGTCTGGAATTCCGACAGTATCTAATTCTTCTGCAACATGATTTTCTGTAATTTCTTCAATATTTAATAAACCAGTTTTTACCTTTTCGGCAATTTTTTTTGTAGCCTGGGTAATGTCCCATTTGCCCGAATAGGAAAGTGCTAAAACAAGAGATAAACCCGTATTATTTTTTGTCTTTTCAATTGCCTCATTCAAAATTTTCAAGGTAGAAGATGGAAGAGAAGATGTATCACCAATCACCTTTACTTGAATATTTTTTTCCATCATCCCAGCAAGTTCTTTCATGATGGTTGAAATCAATAATTCCATCAAAGCACGAACCTCTGTTTTCGGACGATTCCAATTCTCTGTAGAAAATGCAAATAATGTCAAATATTCAATCCCTATTTCACCTGAAAGTTCAATTGCTTCCCTTACTGCTACAATGGCATTTTTATGACCAAAAATTCTATCTTTAAAGCCTTTTTCTTTAGCCCATCTACCATTACCATCCATGATGATCGCAACATGCTTGGGAATATTAGATTTGTCGATAAGTTTTTGGTCTATACTCATAATAAGGGGCAAAAATACATAAAATAATTACCTATTCAAAGGGTTTTTTAGAATTGTGTAGGACAAAATATTTTATGAATTTTATAGGTTACTCCAATTTTCAATTGAAGTAATCTATCCGTACCTTTCAGATTAAAATCAAAGGCTTTTTTCTGGGTTGATAAACCTTCAAAATTATCCGAAAAACTTTTAGTGGTTATCACTTCTGCCCTGATGCCCCAAAATTGGTTAATTTCCATTTTAGCACCAAACCCAAAATTCACTCCTGAGGTAAAATAATTTGTCTTATTCGGAGTATTCTTTGGGTTATCCGTATTTAAAAACATCAAATTTAATCCTAGAGAGGTAAATGGTGTCCAATTCCGTAATTTAGTATTTGATGAGTAATCAAAAAAATTATAATCCACAGAAGGAGAAAAATTAATTAAAAAACTAGAAAAAGTTTCATTATTAAAAACAGTGGGAGAATAGACGTAATCATTTGATTTCCTAAAGGTACCAAGATCTATATTCAATTTATACAAAAAACGATCCGATTTTTGATAGCCAAAATATCCATTTATATTGGGGCCAAGGTCTAAAATTTGTTTAGATTTTATTCGGGTGGCCCAATCCATGTAATCTCCTTTATACCAATTTGTTCCTAAACCTCCACCGACTTCAAAATTCTGAGAAAATATTGGAAAACTAAAAAAAAGGAAAAGGAATATTTTCTTCATTCTATTTAAATATTATTGGG
>JBJOIA010000018.1:0-3144 GCA_046047395.1 Bacteroidota bacterium
GTTCGCCTTCGTTTAATTTTACTGGTTTTCCTACTAATTTTGACATATCTTATTAAAATTGTAAGCCACCCTCACGAGCGCCTTCTGCTAATGATTTAACTTTTCCGTGATATAAATATCCATTTCTATCAAATACAACTGATGTAATACCTGCTGCTTTTGCTTTTTCAGCGATTTCCATGCCTACTTTTTTAGCAGAATCGATATTGCTGTTGGATTTATTTCCTTTTACATATGAAGTTGCTGAGACGATTGTTGATTTAGCATCATCGTTAATAATCTGCGCATAAATCGCAGAATTTGAACGGAAGATTGTTAATCTCGGGCGTTCAGCAGTTCCAGAAATTTTAGAACGAATCGATCTTTTGATTCTAATTCTTCTGTTTTCTTTTTTTGTTGCCATTTTTATTTATCTATTTAAAGATGGATTTCCGGCCCATCATTATTTCAATTTATTTTTTACCACCAGTTTTACCAGCTTTCTTACGTACTTGCTCACCAACGAAACGTACACCTTTACCTTTGTAAGGTTCAACTTTACGTAATGAACGAATTTTAGCACATACCTGGCCAACTAATTGCTTGTCAATTCCTTCAATAGTGATAGTAGGATTTTTACCCTTTTCCATCGCTGTTTTACAAGAAATCTCAGGAGGAAGTCCCATGAAGATAGCATGTGAATAACCTAAGTTTAATTCTAAGACAGTACCTGACATAGCTGCTTTAAAACCAACACCGACTAATTCTAAATCTGTTTTATAACCTGCAGAAACACCCACTACCATGTTGTTCAATAAAGAACGATATAAACCGTGCATTGCCTTATGTCTCTTCTGCTCAGTCGGACGATCAACAGTCATAATATTATCTTCAATTTTGATAATCATTTCTGGATCCACTTGTTGAGATAAAGAACCTTTAGGTCCTTTTACAGTCACCAAATTACCAGAAGAAATATCGATAGTAACTCCTTGAGGGATTTCGATAATTTTTTTTCCTATTCTTGACATTTTATTTTTGTTTTCGCTTAAATTATGAGTTTCCTCTTTTCAGCATTAATTAATATACGTAACATAATACCTCTCCACCAACGTGTAGAGATTGTGCTTCCTTATCAGTAATTACACCTTTGGAAGTAGAGATGATTGCAATTCCTAATCCATTTAATACTCTTGGAAGGGATCCTGCACCGCTATATTTTCTCAAACCTGGTTTAGAAACACGGGTTAAATTAATAATAGCTGGCTGCTTAGTTACAGGATTGTACTTAAGAGCAATTTTAATGGTCCCTTGAACGCTAGAATCATCTACCATGTAATTCTGAATATATCCTTTATCTAAAAGAACCTTTGTGATTTCTTTTTTGATATTGGAAGCAGGAATTTCCACTACCCTATGACGCGCCTTAATCGCGTTTCTCAATCGGGTTAAATAATCTGCTATTGGATCTGTCATTGTTTTATTATTTGCCGCAGGCAAAATAGCCTGCAAAATTATTAATAATATTTTAAATTTTCAAATTTTTTACCAGCTAGACTTAGTTACACCAGGAATTAAGCCGGCAGAAGCCATTTCACGGAAAGTTACACGAGAGATTCCGAACTTTCTCATGTATCCACGAGGACGGCCTGTTAATTTACAACGATTGTGTAAACGAACTGGAGAGGCATTTTTTGGAAGTTTATCCAAACCTTCATAATCCCCAGCAGCTTTTAAAGCAGCTCTTTTAGATGCGTACTTTGCTACTAATCTTTCACGTTTTCTTGATCTCGCTTTAATCGATTCTTTAGCCATAATATTTTTTATTAAATCTTATCTAACTTTATTTCCAGCGAAAGGCATTCCCATTTCTTTCAATAATGCGTATGCTTCTTCGTTTGTTTTTGCAGTTGTAACAAAAGTAATGTCCATTCCTCCGATTCTATTTACCTTATCGATAGAGATTTCAGGGAAAATGATTTGTTCTTTAACGCCTAAGGTATAATTTCCTCTTCCGTCGAACCCTTTTTCAGAAATACCTTTGAAGTCACGCACACGAGGAAGAGAAACTGAAGTCAAACGATCGATGAATTCATACATTGTATCTCCTCTTAGAGTAACCTTTACACCGATAGGCATGTTTTCTCTTAATTTGAAGTTTGAGATAGCCTTTTTGGATAAAGTAGTAACTGCTTTTTGACCAGCGATTAATGTAATTTCATCAGCTGCTTGGTCTACTAATTTTTTATCTGCTACTGCTGCTCCTACACCTTTGTTGATTACAACTTTGGTAATTTTAGGAACTTGCATTACAGATTTATATTGAAATTTTTCCTTCAATGCTGGAACAACTTCTTTGATAAATTGCTCTTTTAATCTAGGTGTTGCCATATTCTTATCTGTGGATTTCCGACCCACTTTTTAAATTCTTATAAAAATTTACCTGACGATTTAGAAAATCTTTGCAATTTTCCTTTTTCGTTTAATTTTCTACCTGTTTTAACAGCTTTATCGCCTTCCATCACCATTAGGTTAGAGATATGAATAGATCCTTCGATCTTTTCAATTCCACCTTGTGGATTAGCAGCCGATGGCTTATTGTGTTTTG
Organism: Bacteroidota bacterium; assembly: GCA_046047395.1. Lineage (GTDB taxonomy): Bacteria > Bacteroidota > Bacteroidia > Cytophagales > Spirosomataceae > CAZVFE01. The sequence goes on from JBJOIA010000018.1 coordinate 2,588, forward strand.
TTAATAAATTAACTCCTTCTACAATAGCACGAGACTTTTCAATGATTACTTCTTTAATAATTCCAGATTTACCTTTAGAATTACCAGCGATAACCATTACTTTATCTCCTTTTTTAATGTGTAATTTCACGTTTTTTACTTTCTTTTCCATTGTATATTGATTTATTGGAATACCAATGTTTTGTTCTTATAATACCTCTGGAGCTAATGAAACAATTTTCATAAATCCTGCATCACGCAATTCACGAGCTACTGGTCCGAAAATACGGGTACCTCTTGGCTCGTCATTATTATTTAATAATACTGCTGCGTTATCTTCAAAACGGATATAAGATCCATCTTTACGACGAACTTCTTTTTTAGTTCGTACAATCACTGCTTTGGAAACTGTACCTTTCTTCATTGAAGAAGAAGACAAGGCTGATTTTACAGTTACCACTACTTTATCTCCAATAGAGGCATATCTCTTACCAGTACCACCCAAAACACGAATTACCAATACTTCTTTCGCACCTGAATTATCTGCCACTCCTAATCTTGATTCTTGCTGTAACATT
>JBJOIA010000019.1:0-3603 GCA_046047395.1 Bacteroidota bacterium
CAATTTTTCCGTGTTCCAGTTCGAACCACAAGATTAAATGATGATTTAATTATTGCTCCTGCAGATGGTAAAGTAGTGGTAATTGAGGAGGTAATTGAAACAGAATATTTTAATGATAAGCGTAGACAGGTTTCTATTTTTATGTCTCCCTTGAATGTGCATATTAATTTTAATCCTATATCTGGAATCGTTAAATATTTCAAATATCATCCAGGTAAATATTTAGTAGCTTGGCACCCAAAGTCTAGCACAGAAAATGAGCGTACCACTTATGTTGTAGAATCAGATAATGGTCAGCCTGTATTATTTAGACAAATTGCTGGAGCATTGGCCAAAAGAATTTGTTGGTATGCAGAAGAAGGGGAAAGAGTTGTTCAAGGGAATGAATTTGGTTTTATCAAATTTGGAAGTAGAATTGATATTTTTCTTCCATTGGATGCAGAAATTTGTGTGGAAATAGGAGATAAACCTGTTGGAGGGGAGACTGTTATCGCACGTTGGAAGAAATAGCTAATTCCTCAGCAATGGATACTAATTCGTCGAAGCTTGGTAATATCTTAATATTCGATGGAATAATCAGGTTTGAATGTAATATTTGGTAACCACTGACCATTACTTGGGTATTTGTTAGTTCTTTAGATAATCTTTGTAAATAATCATTTATTTCATTTGGGTTAGGAACAGACGTAAATACACTCAGAATATAGTCTGGTTTGCAAATATTATTTGCTAAAACTAATTCATCAAAAGGTAAGGATTGTCCTAGATAGTAAACGGTGAAACCTCTTTTCTTCAAAATAAAATAAGCAAAAAGAAGACTTATTTCATGCAATTCTCCTTCAGGTAAATACAAAATAAATTTTGGAAGCTCTTTAATAGTATCTTTTTGGATAGAATCTATTTCTCCAATTATTTTTTGTCTAATTAAATGGGTAATGAAATGTTCCTGGGCTGGACCTACAGTTCCAGAAAGCCATAAAGTCCCCAACCTTGATAAAAAAGGGTATATAATTTCAAGAATATAGTTTTCGAAACCTTCTTTATTGATAATATTATTCGATATTTTTTGGAATTTGTTTTCATCCATATCAAGCATTGCTATCGAAATAGCTTTAACTTGATCAGAATTTGAAAGAATGGTTTCAGAAAGTTTTAGAATTTCTTTGGAAATCTCTTCCTCTGACATTTTCGCAATTTTTGAAATCTTGAAATTTCCTTTTTCTTGAAGAAGAGCAATATTCAATACTTTTTTTAATTCATCATCATCATATGTTCGAATATTTGAATCAGTTCGATTCGGATTTAAAATACCATACCTCTGTTCCCAAATTCGTATGGTATGGGCTTTAATTCCACTTAAATTTTCCAAATCTTTGATCGAATATATGCTCATTGGTGAATGTTCAACTTATAGTTATACTTAAATACAACTTTAAACCATTAAAAAGGTTTAAAAAATAATTGTATTAATTAAATTGATACTTAAAAAGTAAATAAATTGAAGGACAAAAATGAATCTGTAGAGGTTAGATTTAATAATTAATTGATATTTATACATGAACCAGATCAAACAAAATGATACAATCCACCAAGCGATGAAATTTTGATTAGGAATCTTATTTTCTGCCCAACTCCAATAATTCAATGAAATTGCAACAGGTTCAATAAAAATATCTAGGATTGTCATAAAACCCGCCCCAACTGCTGCTTTGGTGAATAATCCTTGTTTCGGAATAAATTCTTCAACGACAGCCCCACTACCTAATAATAGAATCAACCAATTTATTCCAATGGTGATTGGTACATTTAAAAATTTTAATCCCAATGTTGGGCCATAGACATAGGATCCAAAGATTTTTCCTGTACTTACTCCATTCACTTCAATTAACCAAGTGGCGATGGGTATAAGAAGAATTAAAGAAATTTCATTGATATTTTTTTTTGGATAGGTAAGGATCATTACCCCACCCATAAACCAAAGGAAAATAGGTGTAAGATTTAAAAATAAAGGTTTTGTTGAAGGAATTAAAACACCAACAGCACCTGAAATGGTCATTAAGGCTATAAGAGGTTTTAAATATTTGAAGTCCATTATTTAATTTAATAAATTTTAGGAATTACTTTGCAACTTAGCCCAAGTATCTTTTAAGGTAGCTGTTCGATTGAATATTAATTTATTTTCAATAGAGTATTTATCCACGCAGAAATAACCTTTTCGAACAAATTGAACTTGGTCTCCAATTCCTAAATTTTTTCCTTCAGGTTCAATTTTTGCATTTTTTATTATGGATAAAGATTCTGGATTAATGAAATCTAAAAAATTGTCTCCTAGTTTTGAAGAATCTTCAGTTAATAATAGTCTATCAAAAAGATTAACCTGAATATTTTCGCAATGGTTTTGAGATAGCCAATGGATGGTACCCTTTACCTTTATACCGGAAGTATCATTTCCAGATTTACTATTTTCAAAATAATTTACTTGTACTTCTAAAACATTTCCATTTTCATCTAAAATTGAATCCACATATTCGATAATATAGGCTCCTTTTAATCTTACGGGAAGACCAGGAGCTAATCTAAAATATTTTTTAGGTGGATTTAATTCGAAATCTTCTCTTTCAATATAAATTTCTTTGCTAAATGGTACGATTCTTTCTCCTGAATTTGGGTCTTCTGGATTGTTTTCAATAGATAAATCTTCGACTTTATTTTCAGGGTAATTTAAGATAGTTATTTTTATAGGATCTAAAACGGCCATTAATCTTTTGGCATTTTTATTTAAATCCTCCCTAATACAGAATTCCAATAGGGAATAATCGATAAGATTATCTCTTTTTGCGATACCAATTCTATTACAGAATTCTCGAATTGACGCAGGAGTAAAACCTCTTCTTCTAAAACCAGAAATTGTTGGCATTCTTGGGTCATCCCATCCATCTACAACCTTTTCTTCCACTAATTTAAGAAGTTTTCTTTTGGACATTAAGGTATGAGAAAGGTTTAGGCGTGCAAATTCAAATTGTCTTGATGGATAAATTTCCAATTTATTGATGAACCAATTGTATAAGGGTCTATGAACATCAAATTCAAGTGTACAAACTGAATGGGTAATATTTTCAATTGAGTCAGATTGGCCGTGAGCAAAATCATACATTGGATAAATACACCATTTGTCACCGGTTCGGTGGTGGTGGGCTCTTTTAATACGGTACATGAGAGGGTCACGCATGTGCATATTTGTGTGAGCCATATCGATTTTTGCTCTTAAAACCTTTTCACCGTCCTTAAATTCACCATTTTTCATTCTAGCGAATAAATCTAAGTTTTCTTCAACGGATCGGTTTCTATATGGGCTATTGGTTCCAGGGCTGGTAGGAGTGCCTTTCATTTTGGCAATTTCCTCAGCAGTGGAATCATCAACATAAGCTAAATTTTCCTTAATTAAATTAACTGCGAACTGGTAAAGGTTTTCAAAATAATCAGAAGCATAAAATTCATTATCCCAATTATAGCCCAGCCATTTAATATCATTTTTTATACTTTGAACGTATTCGTCGTTTTCTTTTTCTGGGTTAGTATCGTCAAATCGAAGGTTTGTTTTTC
>JBJOIA010000020.1:0-5293 GCA_046047395.1 Bacteroidota bacterium
CCAGAAATTAAAGAGGAAAAGCAATCAAAAGAGGAAGAGGATGATGGAATTGAATTTGTGATTAAAAATCCAAAAAATAATTCACAACTAGACCTATTTTAATGAAAAATGAACTAAATAATTCAAAGACCATCAATTCATGGGCAATGTTTGATTGGGCTAATTCTTCGTATAATTTAACAATTGGTTCTGCAATATTCCCAATCTATTATCCTATTGCAGCTATTGCATTGGGAAGCGTTAACCCAGAATTAATTCCCATATTTGGAAAATTAATCCCTAACTCAGCACTTTATTCCTATACATTGGGATTGGCATTTTTTATTCTTGCCTTATTAATGCCCCTATTATCAGGAATTTCAGATTATAAAGGAAATAAAAAATCTTTTATGGTTTTTTTCGTACTTATTGGCGTAACGAGTTGCATGAGTTTATACTTTTTTGAAATCGGTGCTTATTGGATTGGAATAATAGGTTTTCTATTTTCTACTTTGGGGTATGGGGGTTCTTTAGTCTTTTATAATTCGTATTTAATAGAAATAGCCAGTCCTGACAAATATGATATGATTTCGGCCAAAGGTTTTTCTCTAGGATATATAGGCTCTGTAATTTTATTAATTTTTAATTTATCCATGTTTTCTTTTCCTGAATGGTATGGAAATATTAGTGGGGAAGAGGCTAGTAGAATTTCTTTTTTTTCTGTAGGTATCTGGTGGTTTTTATTTTCAATACCAGCAATTATCAATTTACCCCAATCAAAAATAAAAAATTCTGGTTTTGACTCTACTTTTTTGCAAGGTTATAAAGAATTAAAACACATATTTATTCGAATCAAAAAAAATCAAAGCATTAAAAGGTTCCTGCTTTCATTCTTCTTTTATAATATGGCAGCACAGACTGTTATGTATTTAGGGGCATTATTTGGCTCAGTAGAATTGAAATTGGAGTCAGATGCCTTAATTATTACCATATTATTGATTCAATTAGTCGCTATTCCAGGTGCTTATACCTGTGCTTATATTTCTAGAAAATATGGAAACGTAAAATCCATAATGTATATAATTTCATTTTGGATAATAGTTTGCAGTTATGGTTATTTCGTATCCGACAAATTAAATTTTATGATTTTAGCCTCCTTAATTGGCTTTGTGATGGGAGGTATCCAGGCAAATAGTAGATCTACTTATGCAAAGTTATTTCCACAGGAGGAAAAGGATACAGCTTCTTTTTTTAGTTTTTACGACGTAATAGATAGAACATCTACCTTTATTGGAACAACTGTTTTTGGAATAATTATTCAATTTACAGGAAATATGCGTAATGGATTAATTTTCCTAATTATCCTATTTATAATCAGTTTATTTGCGATGAATAATTTGAAAAAAGTTAAACCTAGGGAACTTGAATCAATATAATTAAAATTAATACAATTATTGAAAATATAAATTAAATCTATGATAAATAAATTGTAATATTGAAACTATTAAATTGTTTATTGTAATTTTGATTGAATATTTTAAAAGTGAAGAAATTTTTTCTTCACTTTTTTTATTCCTCAGGAGCTAATAGGGTAAATTCCACTCTTCTGTTTATTTTCCGTAATTCCTCAGTCATATTATTCCTAATTGGCTTATTGGAACCCCAGCCTTTGGTATTGATTCTATTGGGTTCAATTCCTTTCATAATTAAATAATCCGCAACTGATTTTACTCTATCATTCGATAATTTCATATTTTCATTCCAATCTCCTTGGTTATCCGTATGGCCTTCAATTAGGATATTTAAATAAGTATTTTGAGTAAGTATATCCACTACTAAATCTAAATTAGCAAAAGAATCTGGTAATAAATCTGATTTTCCTTTTTCAAAATTTATATCTTTTAAAATAAATTTCTCTTTCAACTTTAATTCCTTTAAAAGAATATTTTCGGTTATCTCTTCATATTCTTTTAGATCATTGAAATTAAAATATTTACGAAAAGGGATATAATTTTTCTTTTGAATAATAATTTCAAATGGTTTTTTTGCTGCCCACATAAAATTAATAGATCCCAAATATGGGTCATATTGATAATTAATCGTGTCCTTATTATCTAAAGTACGAAATAAAATCTTAGCTGGTATCTTTTCTTTAGATTCCTCATTTAAAACATTCATTTCAAACTTAATAAGTAATTCCGGCTTAATTTTATCTGGCAATCTTAATCTGAAAATATCTTCTTTTCCCAAAGAATTCATGGAAGAACTAAAATAGGCAAAATCACCTTTTGCGGAAAGGGAAAAATAACCATCCCAATAGGGGGTATTTACAATTGGACCTAAATTTTCTGGTTCAGACCAACTTAACCAATCACTGGATATTCTTCTAGTTAAATAAATATCATTTGAGCCATAACCTATTCTACCCGAAGATGAAAAATATAAAGTTATCCCGTCTGGAGCAATAAAAGGTGTACTTTCATCTTCTCCAGAATTGATATTGGGACCTAAATTTACCGGAATGCTCCAGACATTATTTTCCTTTTCAAATGTTACGTACAGGTCCTTTCCTCCCCAACTATCATTCATTTCTGCAGCAAAGATGATAATTTTCCCATCAGGAGAAATCGCATATTCTGAAAATTTGGACTTATTATGAAATCCTTCAATTTTAATGGTTTGAGGTATACTCCATCCTCCTGTTCTCAATCTAAATGATTTTGACACACCAATATCCATTGAACCATCCTTTTGATATATATTATTCAATAAAATTGTTTTCCCATCTGCCGTAATAGAACAAATAGAATTATCGTATTCATTATTGATAGGTGCAGGGAATAACTGAGGCTTATCCCAATTGCCTTCGGCATCTTTTAAGGAATACCAAATATTTTGGTTTTTATGTTCTCCAATATTTTTAGGATGCTTCCATCGGGTAAAATATAATATTTTATCGTCGGGACTAACAATTGGTGCAAGTTCTTGAGTAGGTGAATTTATATCATTTCCTAATCTTTCCCTATAAAATTTCGCATTAGGGTCAGAGGGTAATATTAATTCATCTGGAATAGGTTTGGATGATTGGGAAATTCCAATTGCATCAATTTGAAAGGCCCCTTTTGTATTTCGGGAAGGATCGAAAACGATTTTTAAAGACTTAATATTGAATGGACTAATATTATCTAATATAATATTTGTTACGAAGGAATTTTTATTATTATTATAATTTATTGGCATTCTTTTCAATAATTTTAAATTATTGTCAAAGTCTAATCCATAAATTTCAGAAATCGTACCTGCATTATAATTTTCAAATATCGCAATTTGTCGGATTGCCATAATTGTGTCGAAACTGACGATAATATATTCTTCCTTAGAATTAGGAGAATAAGGACGCCATGCAGCACTAGTGGAATCCATTATTGGGTATTTTGAAGGTTTTCCTAAAACCTGAACGGCATGTCCCTCTTTACCTAATAATCGAATATTGGGTTCTGAAGAAAAAGCTTCAACCTTATTAGCCCAATGAGTATTTTGCGAATAGGTAAAATGTATAATTCCAAAAATTAAAAGATTAATATAAAATACCTTTATTTTAATCATAATTTAATAATTTCTCAATAGTGTTAATTGGATTTTCAGATTTGAACACAAAAGAACCTGCAACGAGTGTATCAGCACCCGCTTCAATTAATTTCTTTGAATTTTTATCATTTACTCCTCCATCAATTTCAATTCTTATATTTTCTAAACCTTTTGAATTGATTAATTTAACCAAATCTTTTATTTTTTTATACGTATTTTCTATAAAAACCTGACCTCCAAATCCTGGATTAACAGACATTAACAATACCAAATCTAAATCTTCTATAATATCCTCTAATACACTTACTGGAGTGGATGGATTTAAGACGATTCCTGCTTTACAACCCAAAGATTTTATTTCTTGAATAGCCCTGTGGTGATGGACGCTTGCTTCATAATGAAAAGAAATTAGATTCGCACCATATTTAGCAAAGTCTGAAAAATATTTTTCTGGTTCAACGATCATTAAATGAACATCCAAAAATTTATTAGTAGCCTTATTGATCGCCTCAAGAACGGGCATTCCAAACGAAATATTTGGTACAAATCGACCATCCATAACATCAATATGAATCCATTCCGCGGAAGATTCATTTAACATTTGAATATCTCTTCCTAAATTTAGGAAATCAGAAGCCAGAACAGATGGAGCGATTATTATATTTTTCATACTACTAAATTAAGAAAATTTGAATTAACTTTAATATAAAATTTAAAGGAATGGACATAGCTAAAAGAATAGACGAATTAATTGATAAAATTAATTATTATAATGATCAATATTATCAAAAAAACACTTCTATCATTAGTGATGAGGAATTTGATAAATTATTACAAGAATTAATCCTTTTAGAGGAACAATACCCCCTTTTTGCCAAACCGGATAGTCCTACACAAAGAGTTGGAGGGAAAATCAATAAAGAATTTGAAACTGTTGTACATCAATATAGAATGCTTTCGTTAAGTAATACCTATAATGATCAAGAATTAGAAGATTTTGATGAGCGAATCCGCAAAGGTTTAGATGGAGGAGACTATGAATATGTATGTGAATTAAAGTTTGATGGAGTAGCTTTATCTTTTTGGTATGAAAATGGATTATTAATTAAAGGAGTAACAAGAGGTGATGGAACAAGAGGAGATGATATAACAGATAATATTAAAACAATCAAGGATATTCCTTTAAGAATTAAAGGATCTAGGTTTCCAGATAGTTTTGAGGTAAGAGGAGAGGGCTATATGCCTTTAGAGTCATTTGAAAGAATAAATGCCGAGAAGGAAGCAAAAGGTGAACCTTTAATGGCCAATCCAAGAAATGCTGCTTCAGGAACTTTTAAAATGCAAAATTCTGCTGAGGTAGCAAGAAGGAATATGGCTGTTTATATTTATTCCTATCTTTCAAAAGGCAATGAATTTAATTCACATTCTGAAAGTTTGACCTATTTACAAGAAGAACATTTCCCTGTTTCTCAAACCTGGAAACTATGTAAAAATATTCAGGAAGTAAAAGATTACATTGAATTTTGGCGGGAAAAAAGAAATGAATTACCACTAAATACGGATGGAATTGTAATAAAGGTCAACAATTTCAAACAACAGGAAATTTTAGGTTTTACTGCCAAGAGTCCTCGTTGGGCTATAGCTTTTAAATATCCTTCTGAAATTGCCAAAACTGCGATTATTTCTATAACTTATCAAGTTGGAAGAACCGGTAATATTACCCCTG
>JBJOIA010000021.1:0-5966 GCA_046047395.1 Bacteroidota bacterium
AAAATCGGATTTAGAAATGGAGTTCCCAAAAATCCAGTTGTTAAATGATATTTATAGGATTGAATATTCTCCACCAACCTTTCAACTGCATTTTCAACTAAATTTTCTGGAATTAAATCAAAAGCCAAAGCCAATAAATAAGCAGTCTGTGTATCCGATATCAGTCTTCCATTTGGCGTCATATATTCTTTTTGAAATTTAGTTTTAACCTTGATTAACTGATCTTCAAATATTCGTTTATCTTCATTCTCTCCCAAAATCTGAGCTGTTTTTATCATTAAATTTAAATTATAAGCAAAAAATGCTTGAGCCACTAAATAATTATCCGTCACTGCGGATAATTGTCCAATCGTCCTCTTTGAATCATCCACCCGATAAGAAAGCCAATCAGCAAATTGAAAGCCTTTATTCCAAAGAAAATCATTTGAAGATTCCACTACATATGCTAAATAAGCCTTCATTGAAGGGTATTGTCTTTTTAATAATTGTTCATCCCTGTAGGTTGTATATAAATTATAAGGAATAATAATGGAGGCATCTGACCAACCAGCAGCACCAATTCCTGACTTTGTTCTTGGTTCTCTTTTATTTAAAATATCAGGAATTACAAAGGGTACCGCCCCATTTTCAAACTGATCAAATGATAGATCCTTCAACCATTTTGAAAAAAATGGATTTACTTGATAATTAAATGCTGCTGTTCTTGAAAATACCTCAGCATCTCCCGTCCATCCTAAACGTTCGTCTCTTTGAGGACAATCCGTTGGAACATCCAGAAAATTCCCTCTTTGACCCCATTTAATATTGGATAATAATTGATTGACCATCGGATTATCTGTTTCCATAAATCCAGTTTCCTCCATATTCGAATATATCGCTATCCCTTCAAAATCCTTCAAATTTATATCCTTTAATCCCTCTACTACTAAATATCTAAATCCAAAAAAAGTAAAATGAGGTTCCAAAACTTGCTCTTCTCCATTCAATATATAAGTGGCTTTTGCTTTGGCAGAACGTAAATTTTCATAATAGGGCTTCCCATCCTTATCCAACATCTCTACATGTCGAAGAGTAATTTTTTGTCCGGCTTCTCCCTTCAATTTAATTTTAGCCCATCCAACAAAATTCTGACCAAAATCAATAATATAATTATCATTTCCATTCTTCATTAATTTATGAGCAGGAAGAAACTGATTTTTAGTAATTGGCTCATTGATACTGGCAACCAAATTATCGAAAGTCTTAGAAATCAATTTTACAGGAAAGGAATCCATAGATTTTATCCTTGTATCTTGAATTTCACCATCATAAATTTCTGAAAGTAAAATGGAAGACTTTCTAGCTTTCCAGGATTCATCGGTAATTATTGTTTCCTTCTTGCCATTAGTATACTCAATTTCTATTTGGGCAAGAAGTGCGGTATTTGAACCATAATAGTTTTTATTTGAACTCCATCCTAATTTTGATCTATACCATCCCGAACCTAATTTTACTTCAATATTATTATCTGACTTATTCAATAAATCGGCGATTTCATAAACTTGATATTGAAGATGATGATCGTAAGATGTCCATCCCGGACTTAAATAAGCATCGCCAATTCTTGAATTATTAATATTGGCTTCATATAAACCATAAGAAGTAATAAACAATCGTGCGGTTTTAACTTTGGATTTCAACTTGAAACTCTTGGAAAATATCGGAACTATTCCATTCGTACTATCTGCATCAATTCCTGAATTTATCCATTTAGCCTTCCAATCAGATTTATTCATAAATGCTGTTTGAAAATGAGAAATAAATTTATTGGATGCCACACCCTCCTTATTCCAAATTGTTAATTCTACGGTATAAAAGGTGTTGGATAATAAATTAGAACCGGCATATTCTATGAATAGGGAATTTGAGGAGGAGACTTTTTTCGAATCCCAAACCAAATTATTTCCATTTTTTACAATTAATCTATAAGCTGTTTGATGATCCCCAAGACTTTTAGATTCGGCAATCCATGAAAATCGTGGATGAGCAATATCAATTGAATTGGGTTCTTTTAAATTTTCAATTTTTATCTCTTGAATGTTTATTTGAGAGAATATACTGAATGAAATAAAGTAAAAAAGGACAAAAATCCTTTTAAGAAATTTAAAATTCATAGCAATCTGGTTTAGTTTTGTCCAATTTAATCAAAAAATAAATTTGGAAAAAATTTACAAAAAAAAATGGTTGATAAATGAATATCAACCATTTTGGGGGTGGACCAGCATGGGCTCGAACCATGGACCCCCTGATTATGAGTCAGGTGCTCTAACCAGCTGAGCTACAAGTCCTGAGAAAATTTGAAAAATTTTCGAATACAAAAGTAATTAAATTGTGTTAATAATGTCAAATTCTCTCATAAATTTTGTAATTTTAATTAATATTATTTTATGCGAACTAAAATTATAAATGACCCTGTCCACGGATTTATTAAGATCAATAATCCACTGATCTTAGAAATAATTGACCACCCCTATTTTCAGAGGTTGAAGAGAATCAAACAATTAGGGCTTACAGAGTTTATTTATCCTGGTGCACATCATACTCGATTTCATCATGCCTTAGGGGCTTATCATTTAATGACACAGGCCTTGATGAATTTAAGAAATAAAGGTCATGAAATAAGTGACCAGGAAGTTGAAGGAGCCCAAATTGCGATTTTATTACATGATATAGGACATGGACCTTTTTCCCACGTTTTGGAATTTACGCTATTACAAAATATTCATCATGAGGATATTTCCTTAATATTAATGGAAAAAATCAACCTACATTTTTCTGGAAAACTAAATTTAGCCATTAAAATGTTTAAAAATCTTTATGAAAGAAAGTTTTTCCACCAATTAATATCTTCTCAATTAGATGTAGACCGATTGGATTATTTAAGTCGAGATTCCTTTTATACAGGAGTGAGGGAAGGATTTATTGGTGCCGAAAGATTATTAGAAATGTTAGATTTAAAGGATGGAGAATTAGTATTAGAGATTAAAGGGATTTATTCAATTGAAAATTTTTTAATGGCAAGAAGGTTGATGTATTGGCAGGTATACCTACATAAAACTGCTATTTCATCTGAGAGTAATTTAATTCAAATTATTAAAAGAGCGAAATTTCTTATCCAAAATGGAGAAAATATACCTTCTATAATACCTTTTGATTCTTTTTTAAATTCTGAATATGATTTAGAAAAATTTTCAAAAAACCCTGAATTAATAAGTCATTTCACAGATCTAGATGATTATACCCTTTGGGGTTCAATAAAAAATTGGAAATATTCAGATGATCGAATCTTAAGAAATCTTTCCAATCAATTCTTAAACAGACAATTACCAAAATGTCATTTAGAAACTGAACCATTGGATACGAATTTTATCCTTGAACAAAAAAATAAAGTAAAAAAATATTGGAAACTCAATGATGAAGAAGTGAATTATTTTGTCACAGAAGGCACTAATTCTAATTCAGCCTACGTTTCAAGTGAAGAAAGTATTAAAATCGTCAACAAAAAAGGTAAAGTTGTCGACTTAATAACTGCTTCCGACCTACCGACCATCCAAGCTTTAAGTCAAGTTGTAAAAAAATTCTTCTTTTGTCATCCAAAGGATGTATATTTGCAAATTGATTTGATATAATTAAAAATATATGAAATTCACAGTCGACCAAATAGCTCAATTAATTTCCGGAACAGTTGAAGGGAATGGTTCTGAGTTTATACACAAGTTTGACAAAATTGAAGAAGGAGAAAAAGGGAGTATTTCATTTTTAGCAAATCCTAAATATGAAAATTTCTTATATGATTCCAATGCCACTGCAGTAATTGTTTCAAACAAATTAAAATTAAAAACAACTCCTAAAACCACCTTAATTTTAGTGGATGATCCATATTTGGCATTCACCTTGCTTCTTAAGCAATATGAGGCTATGTTAAAAACCTTGAAGAAGGGAATAGAATCACCTAGCTATCAAGAGCAAAATGTAGTAATAGGGGAAAATGTATATATTGGGGCATTTTCTAGTATAGGTGAAAATTCCGTTATCGGTAATAATACACAGATAAATCGCAATGTCAATATCGGAAAAAATGTAAAAATAGGTTCCAATTGTATCATTCATTCTGGTGTTTCAATATATGAGGGAGTAGTAATTAAAAATAATTGCACAATTCATTCCAATGCAGTAATTGGATCAGATGGATTTGGTTTTGCTCCTAATCCAGACGGGACGTATACCGATATTCCACAATTAGGCAATGTAATTTTAGAAAACAATGTAAGTATTGGGGCAAATTCTACTGTAGATAGGGCAACAATGGGGTCTACAATTATTGGAGAAGGTTCCAAAATAGATAATTTAGTCCAGATAGGACATAATGTAATCATAGGAACCAATACAGTTATTGCTGCTCAAACAGGCATATCTGGTTCTACGAAAATTGGAAATAATTGTAGAATTGGTGGACAAGTAGGAATTTCAGGGCATTTAACAGTGGCTAATAATACTACGATAGCTGGTAAATCAGGCCTTACAAAATCTGTTAAAAAAGAGAATCAAATTTTATCTGGTTTCCCTGCTAGACCAAATCAAGAATTTTTAAAACAACAAGCAATTTTAAGAAATTTGCCTGAACTAATAAAAAATAATAGTTCAAATAAGTAATTTTATAGAATGAATAATAAACAGCATACTATTGCCAAAGAAGTTTCGATTAGTGGTGTAGGTTTACACACAGGAGTAGAAGCAAAATTAACGTTTGTTCCTGCCCCTACCAACCATGGAATTAAATTTCAAAGAATTGATTTAGAAGGAGAGCCAATTGCAAATGCAGACGTTGACAACGTGGTAGATACTTCTCGAGGTACTACTATTGAAGAAAATGGTGCAAGAATCAATACTGTTGAACATGTAATGGCTGCTTTAGTTGGATTAGAAATAGATAATATTTTAATTAAAATTGATGGTCCAGAACCACCAATTATGGATGGATCTTCTATTCAATTTATCAATATTTTAAAATCAGCTGGATTAGTTGAACAGGAAGCGCATCGGAAGTTTTTTGATATAATTGAAGAGGTTCGATATAAAGATATGGATTCTGGAGCTGAAATTGCTGCCCTCCCATTGAATGATTATAGAATAGCTGTAATGGTTGATTATAATTCGCCCTATTTATCCAGTCAACATGCTAATTTAACTTCTGTATCTCAATTTGAAAAAGAATTTTCAATGTGTAGAACATTTTGTTTTGTTCATGAAATCGAAAATTTACACAAAGCTGGGTTAATAAAAGGAGGAGATTTAAATAATGCTATTGTAATTGCAAACAAAGAATATTCAGAAGAAGAACTTCATAATATTTCTAATTTAGTAGGTAAACCTAATGTTAAAATCACCAAGGATTCTGGAATTTTAAATAATACTGAACTTCATTTCAAAAATGAAATGGCTCGCCATAAATTATTAGATTTAATGGGAGATTTAGCCTTGGTAGGTAGACCAATTCGAGGACAAATTCTTGCATCAAGGCCTGGACATGCAGCCAATGTGGAATTAGCTAAAAAGATTAAAAAACAAATTCAGGAATCAGAAAAGAATAAGATTCCAGTTTATGATCCAAATCAAGAACCTATCTGTACATTTGAAAGAATCTATGAATTATTACCACATAGATATCCTTTCCAAATGATCGATAAAATAATTTATTTGGATGATTCAGCAGTTGTTGGAATTAAGAATGTAACCATGAATGAAAACTATTTCACTGGTCACTTCCCAAACAATCCAGTAATGCCAGGAGTTATGCAAGTAGAGGCAATGGCTCAAACAGGAGGAATTTTAGTTTTATCTTCTGTGGATGATCCTGAAAATTATTGGCCATATCTTGTAGGAATCGAAAATTGCAGATTTAGAAGATCCGTTCTTCCTGGTGATAC
>JBJOIA010000022.1:0-10991 GCA_046047395.1 Bacteroidota bacterium
GTTTGCCATCTTTCCAGCGAATTTCAAAAAACAAAATACTGATTAAAAATAGTAAAAATCCAAGATTTCCAGAAATATATTCTGGGATATTTTTTAAAATTAGTTGAGGGAAATAGATACAAATTAGACCCCATAATATGTAAGCGAGGGCATTTTTTACTTTATAGGGAACCGGATAATATTTTTCTCCCAAGACATAACAAAGGGCGGTCATAAATATGGTAGAAGCCAAGAAAGAATAGGCACAGGCTATGAAGCCAAATTCTGGAATGAATATTATATTACCTAGGAGATTTATTCCAAGTCCTGCTAAGGTGATATATGAGCCAAAATGTGTTTTATCGTTTAATTTAAACCAGACGGAGATATTATAATATAAACCAAGGAATAAGTTTCCTAATAATACAATTGGAACAATCGAAATGCCTATCCAATAAATTTCTTGTCGTAAGAAAAGGATTTTTATCCAAGAGAGGTTTCCAGAAATGCCTACCCAAAGTAATAAGCAGATAATCATAAACCAATGAGTTGCAAGAGCTAAATTGTTTTTATCTTCTTTGCCCTCAGTTTTGCTAAGGAAATAGGGTTCTGCAGCATATTTATAGGCTTGAATAGCCAAACTCATAAAAACTGCTAATTTTATAGCATTGCCATAAATTCCAACGATTGACTCCGTAGTAAGGTTTTCATAATAATTTTTTGGAAGTATTTTGCTCAATAAAATTCTATCTAAAAAACTATTTATGGTTGATGCTAAGCTCATAAACATGATTGGATATCCATAAATCCAAAGCATTTTAAATTCTTTGAAATTGAAGTTAAAATGAAATCCTTTCCAAGAATTTTTTAAAAGAATGATCAAACTTAAATTGGCAAAAAGATTTGCAAGAATGATATAGCCTACACCAATTTCTGGATTATATATATATTTTAAAAAATCTGGTCCTTGAATGCTTCCTTCATGTAAGGGTTTAAGATAAAGTAGGAAGATAATATTTAGGAATACATTTATTAAAATAAGGATAATTTTAGTGCTGACGAATTTTAAAGCTCGATTTTCATATCTGAGTCTGGCAAAGGGGATGGCGAAAATTGCATCAGTAGCCATTAGAATAGCCATCCATTGTACAAATTCTCCTTTACCTGGAAAGCCTATAAAATTCATGATTGTTCCAGAGTAAAGAAATATGATTGATCCGAGGAAAAGCGAACTAATTATAATACTTGATTGAATAATATTGAAAAAATGTTTTTCATTTTCTCTGGAATATCGAAAATAGGCTGTTTCCATTCCATAGAGAAAAATCACATTAGCTATCCCAACATAGGAATAAAGTAATACATTTATCCCATTTTCTTTGGGTAGGAAGGCTGCAGTATGGATAGGGATTAACAGGTAATTCAATAATCTTCCGATAATTGTACTAAAACCATAAAGGGCGGTTTCACCTGCTAGTTTTTTTAACATATTAATACAAATTAGGATTTATTAAAACCAATTTTTTCATAAAATTCTTCTGAGTAGTTTTCACTCAAAGGAATATGGTTTTCTCCTATTTTTACTTTTTGATTGCGAATAGATTCAATAGAATTGATTGCAATAATAAAAGATTTATGAATTCGAATAAAGTATTCAGAAGGTAATTTTTCTTCAATCCCTTTCATTGTCATTCTGCAAACTAATGGAAATTTCTGAGATTTTAAATGAATTTTTATATAATCTTTTAGTCCTTCCACAAAATCAATATCGCTGAAATTAACTTTTATTAAAGAATAATCAGCATGTATAAAAATGTAATCTAAATTAGTTTTAGAGGTTGGATGTTTTTTGGCTTCTAAATAAACCATGGCCTCTTTTGTTTTATTGACAGCTTTTAGAAATCTTTCAAAGGAGATTGGTTTTAGTAAGTAATCCAATACATCCAATTGGTAACCCTCTAAGGCATATTGTTCGTAAGCAGTTACAAAAATTACCAATGGTTTTATGGCAAGTCCTTCTAGAAATTGAATGCCTGTCATACCTGGCATTTGTATATCCAAAAATATTAAATCTACTTGGTTTTCGGTTAAAAAATTATTTGCTTCGATCGCATTTTTACAAGTACCCACTAATTCGAGGAATTCAACTTCTTTGATATTATCTACTAATAATTCAATAGCTAATTCTTCATCGTCTACCACTAAGCATCTAATTTTATGTGAGTCCATGTTTATTTGATTTCAATGGTTAAAATTACTTTATAATTTTCATTGGTTTCCTGAATATTCAAATTAAAATTATTTGAATGCAATAATTCCAATCTCCTTTTAATGTTTGTCATGCCGATTCCAGAAGAATCATCTTTTGTTTCAATTTTTGAATTTTCTGAAATTTTATTTTCCACAATAAAAGTAATGGTTTTATTATTTTCTTCTAGTGAAATATTGATGAAGGGTTTTTCTACCAAGACAATCCCGTGTTTAAAAGCATTTTCAACAAAAGGGATAAGGAGCATTGGTTCAATTGTAAGGTTATAATTTTGAATATTTTCATGAAAATTAACTTCAATATCTTTTCCGAAACGAAGTTTTTGTAATTCAATATAAGAGTTTAGGTATTTGCTTTCTTTTTCAATAGTAACTTTGGAGTCTCTGGTTTCATAAATCATATAGCGCATTAAATCGGAAAGTTTTATTACAACAGGCTCTACCATTTCCATTCTTTTTCTCGAAAGGGCAACAATACTATTTAAAACATTGAACATGAAATGTGGTGAAATTTGGGATCTCAGAAAGGATAATTCGGATTTTAATCTTTCGGTTTCAAGTTCTTTTGTTTTTTCTTTTTCTTCTATTGAGATGATGATAAATCTATAAATTACCCCCATTGCTAGGGTGAAAAGAATCTGGAAGGTAGTACCAATAATTGGTCCTCTACGGAAAATATTTTTTGGTCCTTGGGGGTCAAGGATAATTTCTTGAAGGGTGCCATGAATTTCGTACATAAAGTACATGGCGATAGCAAGAAGAATTATATAAATGATTGAGCCAAATTTAGGTAAAACCCTTTTCATTAAAATTTCTGTGTTTAAGTAGAAAAGGGGGATATTTGCTGCAGCAAAACTCATAAAAAAGAGAGTCCAGTGCCAATATCTATTAGATTCTTCCAGGTTGTCTGAATTGGAAGTTGGCCTCATTACATAGGGAATCATGATATATCCTACCCAGAAAAGGAAATGGAATAAAAAATACCGTAGTTTTATAATAATTGAATTCATTTTAACGTATTTCTCAGCAAATTAGTGGTTTATGAATTAAAAAATTAAATTATTATACAGAAATTTAAAAATTGTAGATAAAACCCAATATTTTGTATCAGAAAAAAAACAGTCTTTAAGTTTCCAATATTTTAGTTTATTTCTTAGTTTTAGGATTACTATTAAACTTATTTAAATGGGAAAATTTCTTTTATTTTTATTATTGCCATTTTTGGGCATTTCACAACATGTTTTAGATCTGAGTAATTTAAATGATTTTGAAAATCCATCTAAGAATTGGACTATTCAAAACGGGCGTATTTTAACCAATAAATTATTGCCGAAGGATAATCAGGATTTAATTTCAAAATTAAAGCATGGAGATATTCATTTGAAATTTGAATATCGAATTCCAGAGGGTTCAAATTCTGGGATATATTTACAGGGAAGGTATGAAGTTCAAATTTTAGATTCTTGGAAGAAGGAAAAAGTGAAGTATTATGATAATGGAGGTATTTATGAGCGTTGGGATGATAGTAGAGGGAAGGGAAAAGAAGGGTATGAAGGGTATGCTCCTACCGAAAATGCTTCAAAAGCACCTGGATTATGGCAGAGTTTGGAAATAGATTTTCAAGCCCCAAGATTTAATGAAAATGGAAAGAAAATTGCGAATGCTAAATTCAAGAAAGTAATTTTAAATGGAGTTTTAATTCACCAAAATATTGAGGTTTCTGGAGTAACTCGGGGCTCTTTATTTCCTGAGGAAGCCATTAAGGGGCCTATTCGGATACAAGGAGATCATGGTGGAATTGAAATAAGAAATTTTTGGTATGAAACATTTGATTTGCCATCGATTAAATTGACGAATATTCAATTTAAAACCTATCAAAGTGAGAAAGAAAATCAAATTAAGACCTTCAATATAGATGGTTTAGAACCTGTACAAATTGGAACATCAGATAAGTTAGATCAACAATTAATTGAGCCTAAGGCGAATTTTTTAACGGATTTTCAAGGAGAATTGGAAGCGCCTGCTTCGGAAGATTATTTATTTGAATTATATTTTACAGGTTCTGCTCAATTATGGTTGGATGGTAAAAAATATTTTGAGGCTGAGAGTTGGTATAATACTAAAAATGAAGTCTCTGTTCCTATATCAAAGGGAAAACATCAATTAGATATTGTTTATGTAAAGGATTTTCCTTGGGGACCAAAGGCATTGGGTGTATATGTGAAAAGAGTTGGATCGGAAAAAATTGCCTTGCATGAAAGGACTTCCTTGCCGGAGCCGGAGGCAATTGGAATGATCGAATATAAAGTTGGTCAGGAACCCCTAATGCAACGTTCATTTATGTTTGAAGGAGAGGTCAAGAATACTTATGTTATCAGTGTTGGAACGCCCAATAGATTACATTATTCTTATGATTTGAAAAAAGGTGATTTGATTTATGTATGGAGAGGAAAGTTCTTGGATGTTACTCAGATGTGGCATGATCGTGGGGAACCACAGACAGCAGCGCCACTTGGACAGGTGGAGAACATATTTGGGGGCGGAAATTTATTAATGGGGGATAAGAAGCTTACGGATTCATGGATTTATAAAGGTTATACCTTAAAAGATGGTTTGCCAATTTATCATTACAAGATTGAAGGAGGAGGGATTGATGATAAAATTATTCCAAATAAAGATAATTCGGGATTATCAAGGACGATTTCAAATACTTCCGGACAAAGTTTAAATATTGTTTTAGCGAAGGGGAATTCAATTGTAAAAGTAGGTGAAAGTCTTTGGGATATTGATGGAGAATATTTTATCAAAGTAAATTCTTCTTCAAGCCGTGTAGAAGGGGGAAGATTAATGGATAGCTTGGAGAAAGGTGATTATACGTATGAAATTGTTTGGTAATTATTTAATGTTGAAAAAAATGAAAAATATATCAATATATCTGTTTTTATTAGTTGTTTCTTTTGGGTTGAAATCGCAAGATATTCCAAGGGAGTCAGATTTTTATGAAATTAAAACTATCGCCATTCCAAGTGAAATTTATTTGGAAGTGGGGGGGATTGCGACTATGCCTGATGGAAGGGTTGCAGTAAGTACTAGGAGAGGGGAAATTTGGATTTTAGAGAACGCGTATCAGGATGGAAGTTATGAAACGCGATATCATAAATTTGCATCTGGAATGCATGAAATCTTGGGTTTAGCCTATAAAGATGGGGTATTTTATTGTTCTCAGCGTTCTGAACTCACAAAAGTGATGGATACGGATCGGGACGGTATTGCAGATGTTTATGAGCCAATTTATCAATTTGAGGTTTCAGGTAATTATCACGAATATACATATGGACCAGTATTTGATAAAAATGGAGATATGTGGGTAAGTTTGAATTTGGCATGGGTTGGTTATGGAGAGGGAAAATTTTCAAAGTGGAGGGGTTGGTTTGTGAAGATTAATCAAAAGGGAGAAATGGAGCCGATTGCTGGGGGCTTAAGGTCACCTGCTGGATATGGATTTAATATAGATGGAGATTTGTTTTATGGGGAGAATCAAGGTGATTGGGTAGGATCAGGCAGGGTTACTCATTTAGAAAAGGGTGATTTTGCGGGAAATCCGGGAGGATTGAAATGGTCCAAGGAGCCAGGTAGTCCGTTTGTATTAAGTTTAGAGGATATTCCAGATAATGGTGAGCCTATGTTTAAGGCAGCTGAAAAGGTGGATAATTTAAAATTGCCTACTGTTTGGTTCCCGCATGCCATCATGGGGATTTCTACATCGGATGTATTACAAGATACAACGGGAGGTAAATTTAGCCCATTTCCATTACAATATTTTGTGTCTGACCAGGGGCAATCTAAGGTGATGAGAATGGGATTGGAAAAGGTCAATGGGGTATATCAAGGATTTTGTATTAATTATAGAGAGGGTTTTCAGTCTGGAATTTTAAGAGAGCGTTTTGGCATAGATGGTTCTATGTTTGTAGGGATGACATCCAGAGGTTGGGGTTCAACTGGCAAGGATTTGTTTGGTTTGCAGCGATTGGTTTGGAATAAGAAGATGCCTTTCGAAATTGAAACTATAAAAGCGGAGAGGGATGGATTTACCATTCGATTTACCTTACCAATAAGTGAGGAGACTGCTAAAAATTTAGATTCCTATGCAATGAGATCTTATATTTATAAATACCAGCATCAATACGGTTCTCCGATTATTAATGTAGAAAATATGGGAATTAAAAACTTGAAAGTATCAGAGGATAGAAGGGAGATTCGATTGAGTTTAACAGGTTTTAGACAATATTATATTCATGAAATTAGTTTACCGGGCATTAGGAGTGAAAAAGGATTACCCTTATTGCATGAGACAGCCTATTATACTTTAAATGAAATTCCTTTGGGGGAAAATCTAGTAGGAGGAACAAGAATTCAGCCTGTTCAAAAAGTTGAAAAAGTGGAAAAACCAATATCTAAGAACAATTCAAAGGAAGTAACAGAAGCGGAGGCAATGGCTTTATTGAAAAAGCATACTTGTTTGTCTTGCCATTCAAAAGATTCAAAAGTAGTTGGGCCTTCCTATGTTGATATTTCCAAAAGAAAGTATTCTGAAAAGAGAATTTTAGAATTAGTGTATAAGCCTGAACCTGAAAATTGGCCGGAATACGCTACTCCAATGGCACCAATGTCTCATGTTCCATCAGGAGACATAATAAAAATTGGGAGGTGGATTAATTCGCTTAACCAGCCCTCGCAAAAATTATTAAATCGGGATTAATTATTTTATTTAATAACTTCTCCGTTTATAAAGAGGACTAACTGCCCGTTTTGAGCATTTGAAGTAACTGTAATAGATTTATTAAAAGCACCTGGTCTGCCTTCTGAATTATAGGAGGCAGTTATTTTTCCAGTCTTTCCTGGCATGATTGGTTCTTTTGTCCATGAAGGAGTGGTACATCCACAAGAAGGAGCAACATTAGAAATGATTACTGGGGCATTTCCTGAATTGGTAAATTCAAACGAATGAGTAGCCACTACTCCTTCTTTGATTTTCCCAAAATTAAATTTTTCCTCCTTGAACTTTACAACTGCTTGTGCGTTTAAAAAAGTTGTGAAACTAAAGGTTAGGATAAATAATAAAAATAGCTTTTTCATCTTGTTAATTTTTTTGAGTAAATTTATTAAAATTTTAATAAAAAAAAATTTTTCTGAGTGGGATTTACAAAAACAAGTATTCAATTTGATCCAAAAAAGGTGTTGGAAGACTATAGAATTGCTTTATTAAGCAGGGAATGTAGTTATTTGGTTAGGAAGGAGGTTTTTGCAGGTAGGGCAAAATTTGGGATTTATGGAGATGGTAAGGAGGTTTGTCAGATTGCCCAAGCAAGGCATATTCAAAAAGGGGATTATTTTTCTGGGTATTATCGTGATCAAACGGTAGCGGTGGTTGTAGGGGATTTAACTTGGCCACAGTATTTTGCCCAATTATATGGCCATCCTGATATAAATTTTGATCCACATTCTGGGGGGAGGCAAATGATAAATCATCATGCTACCCGAATATTGGATGAAGAGGGAAATTGGAAATCTCAATTAGATCAAGTTAATTCTATTGCAGGAATTTCATCAACTGGAGCTCAAATCCCAAGAGCATTGGGGATAGGATATGCCTCCAAATATTTTAGAAAAATTCAGGGTTGCAAAGATATGCAAGGAAAATTTTTCCGGGATGGTCATGAATTAGCATTTTGCAATATTGGTGATGCTTCTACCTCTGAAGGAATGTTTTTAGAATCAATCAATGCGGCAGGGGTATTACAAGTGCCTGTAATTTTCTCTGTATGGGATGATGGTTTTGGGATTTCAGTACCATTGAAATACCAAACGACGAAGGAATCAATTTCAAAATCATTGGCAGGTTATCAAAGGACGGAATCTGAAGCAGGTTTGGAAATTATAGAGGTAAAAGCATGGGATTATCCGGGTCTCATGGAAGCTTATTCAAAAGTTACTGAATTAGCACGAACAAGTGATGTGCCTTGTTTGGTACATGTAAGTGAATGTACTCAATTACAGGGCCATTCATCATCAGGATCTCATGAGCGATATAAATCCAAGGAAAGATTAAATTGGGAAAATGAAAATGATTGTAATTTAAAATTCAAAGAGTGGATTTTAGAAATGGGTTTTGCGGAGGAAAAGGTTTTGGATCAAATGGCAGTTGATGCCAAAATAGAGGCAAAGAAGATTCAGGTTAAGGCTTATGAAGATTATACTAATGCCATATTAAAGGAAAAGGGTGAATTAATGAAAGTGTTGAAATTAGTAATAGACAGCACTCATCAAAAACAGCGATTTCAACCTATCATTAAAGATTTAATCAAAGAAAAATATCCTTTATATTCTGATTTAGTAAAAGCAGGAAGAAAGGCTCTTCGCTTATTTAGGAATTACCAAGGTTCAACGAATATAAATATTCTAAAAAATTGGTTGAGGAATTTTGAAAAGGAGAACAAAGAACGATTTAGTTCTAATTTATATAGCAATTCAAATGAATCTCCCCTCTTGGAAGAGGGTATACCGCCAATTTATTCTGAAAATTCAAAAAAAGTAGACGGTAGAGAAATTATTAATTTGGGTTTTGATTCTTTTTTAAAGGACCCTAAAGTTTTTATTTTAGGGGAGGATGTTGGTAAAATTGGGGATGTAAATCAAACCTTAGCAAATCTTCAAGCCAAATATGGGGATGAGCGAGTTACTGATACTGGAATTAGGGAAACTACTATTGTCGGACAAGGTTTAGGGGCTGCATTTAGAGGATTAAGACCTGTAGTGGAAATTCAGTATTTAGATTATATTTATTATTGTTTACCTACCCTTACAGATGATTTAGCAACTTTACAATATAGAACGAAGGGGGGGCAAAAAGCGCCCTTGATTGTGAGGACTCGGGGTCATCGTCTGGAGGGAATTTGGCATTCGGGGAGTCCGATGGGAACATTAATTCATTCCTTAAGGGGAATGCATATTTGTGTACCAAGAAATATGGTACAAGCCATTGGAATGTACAGAACTTTATTGGCGGGGGATGACCCAGCCTTGGTAATTGAGAGTTTGAATGGATATCGTTTAAAGGAATTTCTTCCAGATAATATGGATGAATATAAAGTTCCAATAGGAGTGCCAGAAAAATTAGCGGAGGGGAAAGATATTACCTTGGTAACTTATGGATCTATGTGTAGAATTACACAAGATGCGGTTATTCAATTAAAGGAATTCGGTGTATCTGCAGAATTAATAGATGTCCAAACTTTATTGCCATTTGATCGTACAGGAACCATTGTGGAGTCCATAATGAAAACAAATAAGGTTATATTTATAGATGAGGATGTACCTGGTGGTGCTTCGGCCTATATGATGCAACAAGTTTTGGATAAGCAAGGAGGAGGAAAATGGTTGGATGTTCCGGCATCTTGTATTTCGTCCATGTCGCATAGACCAGCTTATGGTTCAGATGGGGATTATTTTTCAAAGCCAAATGCTGAAAATATTGTAGATAAGGTTTTGGAGCTAATGCATGAAGTTGATCCAGATCAATTTCCAATATTATATTAAATGAGTTCTGAAAACTACCTTTCTTGGATATATCAATCTTTTAAGGAAATCCTTAAAGGGATGAAATTGACATGGAAACATTTAAAGGCGGCAAAAAATAGTAGGGAAATTCATAAAATTTCAGATAATTCTTATTTTGAGCAATCAAAAGGGATTTTTACTAATACTTATCCACATGTGGAGGTACCCGTTCCAGAGGTTGGCAGGTATAAGCTCCATAATGAAATGGACGATTGTATTGTATGTGACAAATGTGTGAAAGTATGTCCGGTTGATTGTATAGAAATAGAGCCAATTAAAGCCACTGAATTGGTGGGACATACCTCTGATGGGTCACCGATACGTCTTTATGCTGCCAAATTCGATATTGATATGGGGAAATGTTGTTTTTGTGGTTTATGTACTTCGGTTTGTCCGACTGAATGTCTGACGATGACTTCTGAATATGATTTTTCTAGTTTTGATATAAATGAACATATATTTGGATTTGCGAATCTGACGAAAGAGGAGGCAGAGGAAAAGAAGCGATTATATGATGAATTTATGGCTGAAAAAGAGGCATTAAAAGTAAAAGCTGCCTCGGAGAAAAAGGAGAGCCTTGAGGAGGAACAAAAACCGAAGGCTACTTTTAAACCTGCATTTAAACCTGTTTTTAAACCTAAAATGCCACCTAAAAAAGAGGAATAATGGGATTGAGTTTTATAGTTTTATTCATTTGGATACTTGTGTCAGCCTTGGGAATTTTATTAACTAAGAAGATGATGAATGCCCTTATTTATTTTTTGTCTCTTATGTTGGCGGTGGTTGGAATATATATATTATTGGAGGCGGATATTATGGCAATAAGTCATTTAGTGCTTTATGTAGGAGGTATAATCGTCTTAATTATGTTGGGATTAATGTTGGCAGAGAATCGGTTTAGAGAAACGGATGGGAAGAACCTAATAATCGTAAATAGATTTCCTTTAACCTGGGGAATTATCATTGGATTAAGTTTTACGGGTTTAATTTTATATGGAATTAATGAAATTGGGGGAGGATTAATATTTGAAAATTCTTTTGGGTACGATCAAACTAGTATTGATTTAGTTGGGAGGTCATTATTGACAAATTTATTTTTTCCTTTTGAGTATATTGGGATTTTTTTA
>JBJOIA010000023.1:0-2748 GCA_046047395.1 Bacteroidota bacterium
AAGACAATTCCATTTCTTCTAAATATAAAGATGGAATTTATGATAGTTCTAAAATTCAGTTTTATATTGAGCAGGTTTTGCAAATGGAAGCGGTAGGTTGTAAGGATTGGTTAACCAATAAGGTAGATAGATGCGTGGGAGGTAAAGTTGCTAAGCAACAATGTATTGGGCCACTTCAATTACCTTTAAATAATTGCGGAGTTATGGCTTTAGATTATAGAGGGGTGGAAGGAGTTGTAACTGCCATTGGTCATAGTCCAGTTTCGGCCTTAGTAAATGCAGCCGCTGGAAGTAGAAATAGTATAGCCGAATCTCTGACAAATATAATTTGGGCTCCTTTGGAGGATAAATTAAAATCTGTGTCTTTGTCTGCTAATTGGATGTGGCCATGCAATAATCCAGGAGAGGATGCGAGATTATATGAAGCGGTGGAGGCAGTTTCAGATTTTGCTATTCAATTGGGAATTAATATTCCAACCGGAAAGGACTCATTATCAATGAAACAACGATATCCAGATGGAGATGTTATTGCCCCTGGAACAGTAATTATTTCTGCTGTGGCACATTGCAATGATTTTACAAAGGTGGTTGAACCATTGTTAGACAAAAATGGAGGATCCATTTATTATGTAAATTTATCTCAGGATAAGTTTAAACTTGGAGGTTCAGCGTTTGGACAAGTATTAAATGCTGTTGGTACAGAGGTGCCGGATATTCAAGATCCTGAATTTTTCAAGATCTGTTTTAATAAAGTTCAAGATTTAATTCATGATGGTCATATCGCAGCCGGCCATGATATTAGTTCAGGAGGATTGATTACAACAATTCTTGAAATTTGTTTTGCAGATAATCATTTAGGGGCGAATATAGATTTAAGTGGATTGGGGGAGAAAGACCTAATAAAGGTTTTATTTTCTGAGAATTCGGGCTTATTGATCCAGGCAAAGGATTCAAAGTCTGAAAAGCAAATTGAAGAGGCAGGAATTAAGGCCATAAAAATAGGTGAGGTAGCCTCGGTTGGACAGATTAAGGTAAAGAACTTCCAAACAGAATTAAATCTATCTGTTGAAGATTTAAGAGATATATGGTATAAAACATCTTATTTATTAGATTCAAAACAAACATCGCATAATAAAGCAAAAGAGAGATTTGAAAATTATAAATTACAACCATTAAATTATCGTTTCCCAGAAAAATTTGACGGGAAATTACCAGTAATATCTAATGGAACTCGTCCAAAAGCAGCCATATTGCGTGAAAAAGGATCAAATTCAGAACGTGAGATGGCAAATGCCATGTATTTGGCAGGCTTTGATGTGAAAGATGTTCATATGACCGATTTAATATCTGGTAGAGAAACTTTGGAAGATATTCAGTTTATTGGAGCAGTTGGTGGTTTTTCAAATTCAGATGTTTTAGGATCAGCAAAAGGTTGGGCAGGTGCTTTTAAATATAATGAAAAGGCTAATAAAGCCTTAAAGAATTTCTTTGCAAGACCAGATACACTTTCTGTGGGGATCTGTAATGGATGTCAATTATTCATGGAATTAGAATTAATTCATCCAGAATTAGAGGTTCATGGAAAAATGTTGCATAATGATTCCCATAAACATGAGAGTAGTTTTACTTCAGTTAAAATTGAAAAGAATCATTCTGTGATGCTCTCCTCACTAGAGGGTTGTACTTTAGGGGTGTGGATATCTCATGGAGAAGGAAAATTCAATTTACCTTTATCAAAAGAAAATTATCATATTGTAGGAAAATACGGTTATGAGTCTTATCCGTCCAATCCCAATGGTAGCGATTATAATACAGCGATGTTGACAGATACAAGTGGTCGACATTTGGTTACAATGCCACATATTGAAAGATCTATATTTCAATGGAACTGGGCTGATTATCCTAAGGGAAGAAAAGATCAGGTAAGCCCGTGGATGGAGGCTTTTGTAAATGCAAGAAAATGGTTAGAAAAACTCGGTTAAAAAATTTATTTCGTTGGGTATTCATTCTTTGTAGTATTGGTTCTTTATATTTTGTTCCTTGGATAATTGTAAAGGCTTGGTTGATGCCATTACCTGAAACAGTTCAAGATCAAGTTGATAATGTAATTAATTATGGATTTGATGGAATAATAGTTTTTGTCCAAAAAAATGGAAAGGATCCTCAATATTATGCTTCAGGTTTTCATAATAAAGAGAAAAGAATTCCAGCTGATCCTCATGCCTTATTTAAAATAGCCAGTATTACTAAATTATACGAAGCAGTTTGTGTAACAAAACTGATAAGTGAGGGTAAATTAAGTGAAACAAATGTTTTATCTGAATTATTACCTGAATTGAAAGGTAGAATACAATATGCTGATAAAATCACCTTAAAGAATTTAGTTCAGCATCGTAGTGGAATTCCTAATTTTACTGATACTTATAATTATTGGTCTGCGCCGAAGGAAACAGAAGAGGAATGTTTGGCTTTAATTTTAGATAAACCAGCAAATTTTAAACCTGGGGAGGATTACGAGTACAGCAATACAAATTATATATTGATCTCAAGAATTATGGACAGGGTTTTAGGATATAATTATTTTGAATATTTGAGAGAAAAGATATTAATTCCGAAAGGTTTAAAAGATACCTTTGAATCAATTGATAAAATTGATATTAATAGATTAATGAGTGGTTATTATGTTGGGTATGATCATGATTTGAAATTTGAAAAAGTTGGAACAATCATTGCGAGTGCGGAGGATGT
>JBJOIA010000024.1:0-2867 GCA_046047395.1 Bacteroidota bacterium
TCCAGGTAGGTCAGGTGGAAATGCCAATACAGGAAGTAAAACCTTTAGTAATGTTTCTACCGAATTCCATGTCTATGGCTTAGAATGGGATGCAACTATTATTAAAATGACGGTGGACGGACAAACTGTTCATACCGTGGCAAATAATGCAAGTATACCTTTTAATCATAATTTCTTCTTCATTCTAAATGTAGCCATGGGAGGAACTTTTGGAGGAGCAATTGATCCCAATTTCCAAACAGACTCAATGGAAATAGACTACATAAGAGTATATAAATAAACAACATATTAATTCTTAAACTAAATAATTAAAAATGAAAAAGACGTATTTAAATTTAATGAAATCAATACTAAGTATCTTAGTAGTGGTTTTAGTGGTAATTGCCTGTAAAAAGGATGTAATTGAACCTACCCCAACTCCAGAGCCAGAACCAGAGCCAGCGAAAATTGTAGTTGGAGACTGTTCCGACTTTACGATTGGAACTGTTAATTTAAATTCTGCAACATTAGATTTTGAATGTTCAGGATTAACTTTCGCAGATTCAACTGCCTATAGTGATGCAAATGCGAATGGTACTTGGGGAAGATTTGGCGATAAAGGAGTTACAGGTTCCTATTTAGCGCTTACTTATGCAAATAACCCTTCAAAAGGAGGAATCAATACTTCTGAAAAAGTAATTAAAGTTACAGAGAAAGCTGCAATTGAAGCTTGGGCTGGTTTCTTTTTTAATTTAAGTGAAAAAGTAAATTTCCCTTCAGGAAAAGAAGCAGTATCTGTAGATATTTATTCTGCAGCACCAGGACAAAAGGTAACCCTTAAGTTAGAAAATAAGGCGGATAATACAGTTTTTAAAGAGGCGACCTACTCTACAACTGCTTCAGGAGCTTGGGAAAAAATTACTTATAATTTTTCTGCAGCCGAGTCTGGAAAATATGATAGAATTACCATGATTATGAATAATGGAGTAAGTAATTCTGCTGATGTAGTTTATTATTTTGATAATATCGCCTTTACTGAACCAGTGGATAGAGGAACTCCTAATTCTGCAGCAAGTTCTCCGACCTTAGCAGCTGGAGAAGTACTATCCATTTATTCTGATGCATATACGGATGTAACTGGTACTGATTTCAATCCTGGATGGGGACAAACCACTCAGTTTTCTGAAGTTGAAGTTGTATCAGGAAACAAAGCATTAAAATATGCCGATTTAAATTATCAAGGAACGCAGTTTGCTAGCCCACTTAATGTGAAATCATATAATTCCATACATATTGATTATTGGACTTCAAACTCTACAACATTGAATTTTTATCTAATTTCTTCTGGCCCTAAGGAAACGGCAAAAGCACTTCCTATAACGACTGGAGAGTGGAAATCTATTGATATCCCTTTATCTGATTTCGTTGCGGTTGATTTAGCAGATGTTATTCAGTTTAAAGTTGATGGTGATGGTACTGTTTTCTTTGATAATATTTATTTCTGGACTGATCCTAATCAAGTTACAAGTACATTAAATCTTCCTTTGGATTTTGAAACAGCAAATTTGGATTATAAAATTACCAATTTTGATGGTGGAAATCTAACGGTAGTGGATAACCCAAATAAATCGGGAATCAATACAACTAATAAGGTAGCTAAAATGGTAAAAAATTCAGGACAAACTTGGGGAGGTGCATTCATGACACTTACTTCTCCGATTGATTTTTCAACAAAAACTCAATTCCATATGAATGTACATTCTCCAAAAGTAGGGGCTAAAGTCTTATTAAAGGTTGAAAATGCTGGTGACGGTGCTATAAACTTTGAAAAAGAAGTAAGTACTACCAAAGCAAATGAATGGGAAGATTTAACCTTTGATTTTTCAGGAATAGATAAGACTAAATCCTATCAAAAGGTAGTAATTATTTTTGAAAATGGAACTATGGGAGATGGTTCAAGTAATTTTACTTATTACTTAGACAATATTAAATTGCAATAAAATATTTGATAATAAATATGAAAAAAACGATTTTTTTAGTAGGTATTTTAGCCATAGTTTTTGGTTTTAAATTTTCTGAAGATAAGCCAAAGGAATATAAATTGGTTTGGTCCGATGAATTTAATTATTCAGGAGAAATAGACAAATCCAAATGGTTTATGGAAACAGAGGCACCACAGAATGGCTCTTGGTATAATGGGGAATTACAACATTATACTGATAGAGCAGATAATGCTTTTGTAAGTGACGGAACATTAAAAATTGTAGCCAAAAAAGAGCGTTTCCATTCTACAGGAACAGATAAGGATTTTACCTCTGCAAGATTGAATTCCAAATTCCATTTTACTTATGGAAAAGTAGAGGTAAGAGCAAAATTGCCTAGAATGCAGGGCACTTGGCCTGCTATTTGGGCTTTAGGTTCAGATTATAAATCAAATCCTTGGCCAAGATGTGGAGAAATTGATATTATGGAGCAATTATTTGAAAATCATAATATGGTTCAGTCTGCAGTGCATGTAGCAGCTAGATATGGTGATAGAACCTTTGTTGGAAAGGTAGATGTTTCAGACGTTACTGAAAACTTTCATGTTTACGGTTTGGAATGGGATGAAGAAAAACTGGTATTTTCTGTTGATGGAAAACCTTATTTAACTTACAAACCAGAAAATCGTAATGATGATTTTTGGCCATTTTTTAGAGACCAATTTTTGTTATTAAATGTGGCTGTTGGAGGAAATCTAGGAGGATCCGTAGATCCTAATTTCACCCAAGATCGAATGGAAGTAGATTACGTTAGAGTTTATCAATAATTTTTTTTGTAATAGGTTTGGGGAAATAGCCACCTTTTAGGTGGCTATTTTTATTTTACACCAAATTTAAAAATCGTAT
>JBJOIA010000025.1:0-8733 GCA_046047395.1 Bacteroidota bacterium
AGAATGTGGCACGAATTTTAATTCATCATCACTCGCAACTGCAATGAAAATGGGAGTTTCTTTTTTAGGTTCCGTATTTCCAATAACTGCTGGTCTATACAAATAAATCGGGGCCAACCAATTGGGTTTTAGGTTTTCAGGGGCAGACATCGCCACAGACATGGTTAGGGTTCCTCCGGCAGAAAAACCCATAAATCCTATTTTATTCGGATCAATTCCCAATCTTTCTGCATTCGCCTTAGTCCATTTCATGGCTTCTATTCCATCCTGGGTAGCCATTTCAACCACTGGGGCATTGATTTCATCCAATTTCCTAAAATCAGCCATCAAGGGCATTAATTCAGCAAAGGGATTATTCGTTTGAGATTTCACCACCCGATAATTCAAAACGATGGCAGTAATTCCCTCTTTATTCAGTGCTTCTGCAACAAATTTTCCTTCATTGTCTACCGATAAGATATGAAAGGCTCCTCCAGGGGCAATAATGACCGATGTCCCATTGGCCTTTTCCTTTGGTGCGGGAAATACCCATAATTCAGGCGAAGAAACATTATAAAATATGCGTTGTCCGTTCGGTAATCCAATCGCTGCCTGATTCCAGTCCCAGTTTTCTGAGCCGGGGGCTTTTCCTGGATAAAGCGATACACTTTCTTTTTGTGAATAAGCTAAAAAATTGATTGTAAATAGGATAGAGGTAATAATTTTTTTCATTAGTTCTTTGCATTTAAGGTTTCTATATCGAAACCGGCTATTTCTTTGTATTTAAGCATAATATTTGCCAATTCTTCGTGAGGAATTTCCTCTTCTTTGAATCCATCCGGAAAACGATCTTCCATTAAATCCATAATAAAATCTGGTCCTTTCTGCCGATTTTGAAGAACCACCTTGGCAGTTGCAGGCACCCGTTCTTGGTCATATTGTTTTAAGGCAGCTGAAAGGCTATCATTTTCCTTTAAAGCAATCTCCAAGGCATCGGCATCCAATATCGCTTGGGAAGCGCCATTCGAACCAATAGGGTACATAGGATGTCCGGCATCTCCTAATAAGGTCACCCGCCCGAAAGTCCATGTTGGTAATGGATCTCTGTCGGACATGGGAAATTCATAGATGGATTCAGACTGACGAATCATTTCTGGAACGTCGATCCAATCAAAATTCCATTTATTATACAATTCAAGGAGTTTTTCTTTACCCACTTGGCGGTTCCAATCGCGGATGGTTAATTTTTCACCCTCTTTTTCCTTTAAATTAGCCACCCAATTGGTTAGCACATGGCCATTTTCATCTGGGAAACCAATTGGATAGATCACCATTTTTTGTCGGAGCGACCCGATCATAGCCATAGTGGCGCCTGATTTAAAGGCTTTCATTTTGGCTGTACCGCGGTATAAAACATTTCCTGAAAAAACGACACCTCCTTCATTTGGATAAAGAATTTTTCGGATTTCTGAATTGATACCATCTGCACCAATCAATAAATCACCTGTTTCCGAAAGGATTTTTTCTCCAGTTTCTTTATTGATAAAATGGGCAGTTATGGAATGTTCATTTTGATCAAAGGCTTGAATATGGGCATTTGAAATGAGATTTCCTTCTCCTAATTCTTTTTCCGCCACTCTCCACAATAAATATTGAAATTCTCCTCTATGAATGGAAAATTGGGGCCATTTATAGCCAGCAAATTTTCCACGAGGTTCTTCCCAAAATAATTGTCCATACCGATTCGCATAGATTAAATCTTGAGTTGAAATAGCGATTTTTTCTAATTCGGGAAGAAGTCCCATATTTGTTAGCACGCGCACCGCATGGGGAAGGAGATTGATCCCTACGCCAAGGGGTTTTACTTTTGCTACAGATTCAAATACTTTTACTTGATGTCCTGCTCTTTTTAATTTCAGGGCAGTCACTAAACCACCAATTCCTCCTCCTGCAATGATTATTTTCATTTATTTTGAATAGTTTTTTAATAGGTCAACTAAATATTCGGCACTGGAAACATCCATTCCATTATACATGGAAGCACGGAAGCCACCTTTGGTAGGGAAGCCTTTGATACCCATGATATTATTTTTGGATAAGTAAGTTAATAAATCTTCTTCAATTTCCTTATTAATTGCTTTGAAACAAACATTTAATTCGGACCGACTATCTTTAGAAATCCAGGTTTCGAGGAATTCATTTCGTTCTATTTCCTGGTAAAGTAAATTGGATTTATATTGATTTCGTCTTTGCATTTCCAATAATCCACCTTGGTCTTTGATCCATTGAATCATCAAATGGGCAACGTACAAGGGGAAAGTGGGGATGGTATGATAGAGGGAATTTTCTTTTATTTGATTTTCGTAAGAATGAATCAAAGGGATATTTCTGTCTTTATTACCAATCAATTTGGTATTGACTAGGAGGCAGGTGATGCCGGCTATACCGAAGTTCTTTTGTGCAGAGGCGAAGATTAGGCCGAATTTATCAAAATCCAGGGGTTTTGAGAGGAAGTCGGACGTCATATCTGCCACGATGGGCACAGAAGTTTGGGGGAAATCGTGGTATTGGATACCGTCGATTGTTTCATTGGAGACGATATGGAGGTAGGCCAGATTTTCGGGAATATGGGAGGAATCGGGGATATAGCCAAAATTTTGATCTTCGGCGGAGCCGAGGATTTGGATCGGGTTGGAGTTTTTTGCGGCCTCCATGGCACGATCTGCCCAGAAACCCGTATGATAAAAACCGATAGAATCGGTGGAATTACAAAGGTTGAGGGGGGCGATTTGTAACTGTGTGGAAGCGCCACCAGGCAGCCAAAGAATCTCGAAATGGTCTGGCAGATGGTATAAATCGCGGATCATTTGGTTGGTTTGGGCCAAAATATCTTCTATAATTGGGGCCCTATGAGAGATGGAGGCGATAGAAACTCCTTTCCCTTGAAAATCTACCAGGTCGTTGGCAGCTTGCTGTAAAACGGAAGATGGCAAAGTTGCAGGACCAGGAAAAAAATTATGAATCATTAGATAAAATTAAATGAAAAAACAATTTACGAAATTTAAATGATTTTTTTTAGAGAGAAGAGGGAAGAACTACGAGTTACGAGCTACGAGTTACGAACTACGAACTACGAACTACGAACTACGAACTACGAGTTACGAACTACGAGTTACGAGTTACAAACTACGAGCTACGAGTTACGAACTACGAACTACGAGTTACGAACTAAGAAATACGAGCTACAGGCTACGAACTACGAGCTACGAACTACGAGCTACGAACTACGAGTTAAGAACTACGAGCTACAGGCTACGAACTACGAGTTACGAACTACGAGTTACGAACTACGAACTACGAGGATAAAATGAATAGGGAAGAGCCAAGAGTTTTGGCACAGGCGAGGACGCCTGCGCCGAAAGGGTGTATGACTTCTTAAAATTAATTTATAATGAAAAATCCGATTAGTTTACCTGTATCAGTGGCACCTGCAGAGGATGTGACGGTAAAAGAGCTACCTGCAACCCTGGAAGAAATTGTTAAGCTGCCTATTGCCCCATCTTGAGCAGTGAGCATAATGATGGAATTTGCAGTTACAGCAGATGTATTCACTGTTGCTGTACCTGAACCATCTAATGTGAATGTACCAGCTGAAGAATAATTTTGACCGGTTTCGACTTTTAATTTAGAACCAGAACCACTCAATTGTAAATCCCCCGCTACATGCAATGCCGAACTAGGACTTCCTGTCCGAATCCCCACACTATGACTTGATCCTCCCAATACAATTGCATTTGCCTGACTAGCTGTAGCCCCATTACCGATTGCCACAGAAGACGCACCCGTAGCTTCAGATCCTGTTCCAAAAGCCGCAGAAAATTGACCAGAAGCAATAGCTGGATATGGAGGTGAGGATGAAGCACCGGATTGACTTCCACCTCCAACTGCAGTAGCTCTTTCACCAGTCGCTGATGCATAATACCCTATGGCAATAGCCCTATTGCTAGAAGAGGCATTGGCACTCGTTCCTATTGCAATAGAACCTTGAGTTGAGGCAACTGAACTTAAACCCATTGAAATTGAATATAAAGCTGAAGCTTGCGCTGAATTGCCAATGGCTATAGCACTTTCATTAGAAGCATTTGCCCCAAATCCAAGGGCGGTTGAATATAATCCTGTTCCTTGTGCCGACTGCCCTACAGCTGTTGAACTGGCGTTAGAAGCATTTGCGGCATTTCCTAAGGCGGTTGAATTATTTCCTGTAGCAGTTGCAGTATGCCCTAAGGCAGTTGCACTTATACCAGTACTTCCCGAAACCCCAGCTTTAGCTAAATAACCTACAGCTGTTCCATAATTTTGGTATGCGTTGGATGATTGCCCAATAGATATTGCACTAGCTCCTCCAGAAACGGCTCCATTCCCAATAGCAATGGTATTACCATTAGCTGAAGCATTTGAATTTGACCCTATGGCAATCGTATTATTATAGGTAGCGGAAGATGCAACAGCATTTCTACCAATTGAAAAACTACTCGTCCCTGAATTAAATACGGCATTTACAAAACCATTTGCCATTAAAGACAAAGTGGCAAAAGTACCAGAAGCTGTTCCAATTGTTCCGTTACCTGAAATCCCAGAATTACCTCCTATTTTCCAGGTAGTTGAGTTTAGATTATTAATCGATGTATTGATGGCTGTCAAATCCCCACCAAGAGATGGTAGATTTTGTTCCTTAATTTTACCGGTATTTCCATCTCTAACCAACATTTTAGTAGCATCGGTTGAGGACTCAGGAGTATTTAATAGGAATAAATTTCTAATACTTGCATTAAGTGTATCCACTTTTCCATTTATTCTATCGGAAAGAGAAGATGTATCAGATTTGAATAATTTTAAATTCGCAAAATTTCTAATGGCTGAGGCAGAGTCTAATAGTGCCTGACTACCTGCTTTGGTGTTTAATGTTGTTCTAATGGATGAGGTTGAGTCTATTAATGCTTGACTACCTGCTTTGGTGTTTAATGTTGTTCTAATGGCTGAGGCAGAGTCTAATAGGGCCTGACTACCTGCTTTGGTGTTTAATGTTGTTCTAATGGCTGAGGCAGAGTCTAATAGTGCCTGACTACCTGCTTTGGTGTTTATTAGGTTGGTATCAAGACTTGAGATTTCCTTCCAAGAGGTTCCATTAAAATTATATGGTTTTGAATCTGTTGTATTGAAAATAATCAAACCAGTGGCTGGATCAGGAATGGTTGTCCGTAATGTATCTGGAACACGTGGTAAGAGAAGTCCCTGGTTCGTAGATTCTATTTCAAATGCGGCGCTAGGATGAATGGTTGAAGGATTATCCCCAATTTTCACTTGAGCGTTAGCAGTAAAATAAGCTGTGAATAAAATAAAGAATAATGCGAAAAATTTGGCAAAAGAGAATTGAAAAATTTTTGAGGTAGTGGTCACCATGTTTTTAATTTTTTAGTTATTAGATATTTTTTTAGAGGTAATAAAAAAATTGAATAATTGAAATTTTAGGGAAGAACTAGGATTTACGAACTACGAGAGTTGAGCCAAGAGCTTTGGCACAGGCGAGGACGCCTGCGCCAGAAAGGGTAATTCGTAACTCGTAGTTCGTAACTCATTTATTCTAATTTTCAGATTGATTTTGATTATAATTTGATTCAAATTGATTACTTTAGAGTCCATTTAAAATATTATATTTACAATACTTTTTGATGGAATAATTCTATTATTAAAGTCCTATTTGAATTATACTATGAAAACTATCCTCATAACTGGTGGTGCCGGAGAAATTGGCTCCGGAATTTCTAATCTATATGCCGAAAATGGCTATAAGGTAATTATTACCTATAACGCCAATAAAGATAAAGCCGAAAAACTAATTCAAAATTTGCCGGGTTCGGGGCATTCCTTTTTTCACGCCCCGAACACCAACCCAGAAAGAATCGCAGCACTGGTAAACCATATTCAAGAAAATTATGGACACCTAAACGTCTTAGTCAATAACGCCGGCATCACTACCCAAATTCCCCATCAGGATCTCGATAGCCTGACCGACGAATGGATCGATAAAATCATGCAAACGAATTTTAGAGGCGGTTTCGCCATGGCTCGCGCCTTCAAAAACCTCCTATTAAAAGGCTATGAAATCTCCCAAAAAAGCTCCTGCATCGTCAATATTTCTTCCATCGCCGGACAATTCGGTATTGGTTCCAATGTGGCCTATTGCGCCTCAAAAGCCGCAGTAGATAGCATGACCCGCTCCTTAGGTAGAGCCCTTTCACCTGAAATCCGCACAGTTTCGGTTTGTCCGGGTTTTGTGGAGGGTGAATATACCAAAAACTTCGACCAAGCTTTCATTGAAAATCAACGAGAATATACTCCCTTGAAAAGATTTTCAAATAAAAATGATGTCGCCAAAGCAGTTTGGTCCGTTACAGAATTATTAGAAATGACCATAGGTTCCATCATCAATGTTGATGGCGGTAGACTCCTAGGAAAATAAATATTTATGAGAATTATTGACCTTTCTGTTACCATTTCAGAAAAAATAAAAGAACCCCTTCCTACAAAAATTGTCTATGAAGACCATAAAGAAGGAGCAAAAAAAATGGGTGGAAAATTATTCGAAGGACTTGAAAACGTGTTTATCGATGGAAATGGCCCTGCAGGGGAATTCCTGACAGTTACTTCCCATTGCGGTACGCATGTAGACGCGCCCTACCATTATTTCCCTACTTGTGAGGGAAAACCTTCAAGAACAATTGATGAAATGCCCTTGGAATGGTTTTTTCAAGATGGAGTGGTTTTAGACTTTACTGATAAACCAGACGGCTATATGTTTGAGCCTGAGGATCTTCAGGAAAAATTAAAGGATATTGGCTACACCCTAAAACCCTTGGATATTGTGCTAATTCGCTGCGATGCAGATAAAAGATTGCACGATGAGGATTATGCAAGAGTGCATGTGGGCGCCTCTGCGGCGGCTACCCATTGGCTGATCGATCAAGGAATTAAGGTGATGGGCATCGATGGTTGGGGCTGGGATATTCCTTTGCATATTCAGGCTGCGGATTATCGGGCAAACCCAAGAGAGGGTGTCATCTGGCAAGCCCATTATGTAGGAATTGAGAAAGAATATTGTCAGATTGAAAAACTCGCAAATCTAGACCAATTGCCGCCTTTTGGCTTCAAGGTTTCTTGCTTCCCTGCAAAAATCGAAAAAGCTTCCGCCGGCTGGACAAGATGCGTTGCAATAATTGAGTAAAAAGGTAAAAGTATTCACAATTCACTATTCACTTTTCGCTTTACACTATTCACTACTATTCTAAAATTATGATTTACGAAATTGCAAAAATATTGGTAAAAGATGGGGAGGAGGAAGGCTTTAAATTGGCTTTGAATGAGGCAAAAAAGGTGATTTCTCAGTCAGGAGGATTTTTGGGAATTGAATTCACCCAAGGAATAGAAACCCCCAATGAATTTATCTTATTAATTCAATGGGAAACTTTAGAAGACCATACAATTGGATTTAGAGAATCCGACTTATTTGTAAAATGGAGAGCAATTATTGGTCCGTTTTTTAAGGAAGCACCAGTAGTTTTTCATTATAATCCCTTTAATAATTCTTTATGAAAAATTTAAGTATTTTAATCGTTGGAGGAGGAATTAGCGGACAATGCCTGGCCATTGGTTTAAAAGAACGCGGACACCAGGTGGACATGGTTGAATTACAAAAAAAATACGATGTTTATGGCGTCGGTATTATTCAACAAGCCAATGCTTTACGTGCCCTGGATTTCTTCGGAATTGCCGATGAAACCATGAAAAGAGGGTATCCTTATGGGTTGGTAAAACTTTGTCTGCCTTTCGGTAAAGAAATAGGAGAGGCGGGGACTCCTCCGATCGGACGGTTTCCTTCCCACAATGGTATTTCAAGAAGAATTTTACACGAAATTCTAAACGAAAAAGCTGTGGCAGTTGGCACAAATATCCTCATGGATACCACCATCCAAGAATTAAATCAATTGGAAAATGGGGTAGATGTCGTTCTAACCAACGGTACAAAAAAACATTATGACCTAGTCATTGGTGCAGATGGAGTAAATTCCAAGGTTCGAAAATTGACTTTTGGCGATTTTAAACCTGAATATGTAGGACTTTCCGTTTGGAGATATTCCTTCCCTCGTCCGAAGGAACTAGAAACTGGGATGATATTTTTCGGACAAAAATCCAAGGTAGGATTGATACCGATGACAGAAGAGACCATGTATATGTTTGTGGTGAGTACTGAGGGGGAAGATCCTAGTTTAAAGGAAGAACAATTGGTCCCGATCTTACAGAATTATTTAAGGGAATATCCGATTGAAATGGTTCAATCTTTAATTCCAAAAATAACAGATGCAAAATTAGTGAATTATCGTCCTTTAGAAACCTTAAAAATACCAGGAATCTGGCATAAGGGGGATATTATTATTTTAGGAGATGCCGCACATGCCACGATACCACAATTGGGATCTGGGGCAGCCTTGGCCATTGAGGATGCTGTTGTTTTGACGGAAGAAATTGAAAATTCTTCAACCGTACAAGAGGCATTCAAGAGATTTATGGAAAGGAGATTGAGAAGATGCAATATGGTGGTAGAAGCGTCTGAAACCTTGGGAAAATGGGAATTGATGCAATTTAAAGGGGAAGAATTACCAGCAGATGCCAATCCTGGAAAATTAATGGGAATGACAG
>JBJOIA010000026.1:0-14928 GCA_046047395.1 Bacteroidota bacterium
TTAAAATCTGGCAAATTATGGGGAGCGGCAGTAGATGTATTTCCAGTAGAGCCTAAAACGAATGATGAAGAATTTGTTTCTGAATTAAGAGGATTAAGAAATGTGATTTTAACTCCACATATCGGAGGTTCAACCGAGGAGGCACAGGCAAATATTGGAGAATTTGTTCCAAGTAAATTGCTGCAATACATGAACAATGGTAGTACCTATGGTTCTGTGAATTTACCTGAAATTCAATTGCCACCATTGCAAGATGCCCATCGCCTTTTACATATCCACAAAAACGTTCCGGGAATATTAGCGAAAATCAATAATATTTTTGCAAAATATAATGTTAATATCAAAGGTCAATATTTGATGACAAACAATGAAACAGGTTATGTGATTACGGATGTTTCAAAAGAATATTCTGAGGAAATAGTGAATGAATTAAAAGAAATAGAAAATACCATTAAGTTTAGAATGTTGTATTAATCATGAGTCAAGATAAACTGACGTTTTTTACTCCAGGGCCTGCCCAATTATATCCTACTGTGGAGGAGCATTATAAAAATGCTTTCAACCAAAATATTGGTTCAATTTCTCATCGATCTGCGATGTTTCGTAAGATTTATCAGCATGCAGATGAACAATTAAAGGAATTATTAGGTGTGCCAAAGGAAAATGCCATTTTATTTACCTCTTCTGCTACAGAAGTATGGGAAAGATTAATAATGAATTTGGTAGAATTTGAAACCTACCATTTAGTTAATGGTTCCTTTTCCTCTAAATTCCATGATTTTGCAAAAAAACTTGGGAAAATTGCTAACAAATATGAAAAGAATTTTGGGGAAGGTTTTTATGCGAATGAATGTGAAGTTCCAGAATATTCTGAATTAATTGCTTGCTGTGCAAATGAAACTTCTGCTGGAGTACAAATGAAAGCAGACCAAATTCATCGGTTAAAAAAAGCCAATAAGAATAAATTTCTTGCAGTGGATATGGTATCTACAGCGCCATATGTAAATTTGGATTATAGCTTAGTTGATACAGCCTATTTTTCCGTACAAAAAGCCTTTGGTATGCCAGCAGGACTTGGTATTTGGATTGCCAATGAAGCCATGCTAGAAAGAGCAAATCAATTGAAAGCTAAAGGA
This sequence comes from Bacteroidota bacterium, assembly GCA_046047395.1. Taxonomy (GTDB): domain Bacteria; phylum Bacteroidota; class Bacteroidia; order Cytophagales; family Spirosomataceae; genus CAZVFE01. The sequence continues at coordinate 1,137 of JBJOIA010000026.1, forward strand.
CAAGCCATTGGTACTTATCACTCGCTTCCATCACTTTGGAAAAATTATCAAAATTTTGAAACACCTGAGACACCAAATGTTATGGCAATTTATGTTTTAGGGAAAGTGGCTGAAGATTTAAATAAAATCGGAATAGCGAAAATTAGAAGAGAAACGGAAAGAAAAGCCAGATTACTTTATGAATTCGCAACGAATTCCGATCAGTTTGATATATTCGTTAAAAATCCAGATCATCGTTCAAATACCGTAATTGTCTTGAATTCAAAAGAAAATTCTGCTAACTTAATCAAACGAATTAAAGAAGAACATCAAATGGTGATTGGCTCTGGTTATGGTGCTCATAAAGAAAATCAAATCCGAATAGCTAATTTCCCTGCTGTTAATGTGGACGAGGTTCAAGCTTTAATTCAAGTTTTAAAATAAAATTCTAAACATACTATGGAAAATATTCGTTGGGGAATCCTCGCTTGTGGAGGTATTGCCGAAAAATTTGCGGACGATATTCAGTTTACAAAAAATTCTGTTCTAGCAGCTGTTTCTTCTCGGTCTCTAGAAAGAGCAAAAAACTTCGCCTCTCGTTATGGAGATCAGGTAAAAGCCTATTGCTCTTATGAAGAAATGTTGCAATCAGGAGAAATAGATGTAGTATATATTGCGTCTCCTCATGGATTGCATCACGAGCATACTTTATTATGCTTAAATCATGGTTTGCCGGTTTTATGCGAAAAAGCCTTTGCAATAAATCATGGACAAGTAGCAGAAATGATTCAAACAGCTAGGGATAAAAAAATTTATTTAATGGAAGCCTTATGGACACGTTTTCATCCTTCCGTAGCTCAAGTATTAGATTTAATTAAAAAAGGAACCATTGGTGAAATCAAGCATATTGTTGCTGATTTTGGTTTCCAAGCTGAATATATTCCAGAAGCTAGATGGTTTAATCCTGATTTAACAGGAGGTTCTTTGATGGATATAGGCATTTATCCTTTATTTATCGCTAAATTATTATTAGGTGAACCCTCTGAAGTAAAGGCTGTTGGTACCTTTGCTCCAACTGGAGTGGATATGAATTGCTCAATTGCCCATCGGTATGAATCCGGGGCCACTGCCTCTTTATTTTCTACTTTCGCAGCTACTACAGATACTACCTGTACAATTTATGGTGATAAAGGCAAAATATATATGCATTCTCGTTTCCATGAAACGAAAGGAATAACCTATGAAGTATATGGCTCTGAACCTATAACAATGGAAGTTGAACGATTAGGTTGGGGATATAGTTATGAGGCAGATGCCGTTGCAGCAGATTTAATTGCTGGAAAATTAGAAAATTCTTGGATGACTCATCAGTTTTCTATTGAATTAATGAAACAAATGGATGAAATAAGACGACAGATTGGTCTGGTTTATCCACAAGAAAAATAATCTATTTATTATGAAAAAGTCCTTTTTAGTAGGTTTATTTCTATTAATCTCAGTAGGAATAATCGCCCAAAACCCTTTTGAAAAGGAAATTGAAGCCTATGAGGCAAAAGATAAAATCAATATGCCACATCCTGGCATGAGATTATTTATTGGTTCTTCTTCCTTTCGAATTTGGAAAGATATGTACGAAGACCTTATTGGCTACGATGTTATTAACAGAGGTTTTGGTGGATCCCAATTATCCGATGTATTATATTTTTACGACCGCATGGTTAAAAAATATCAACCTTCCTGGATTTTTCTCTATGAAGGAGATAATGATACCAATGCTGGAAAGAGTCCACAACAAGTACACGATGAATTTATGCAATTGGTTTCTTTGGTTAAAAGAGATCTGCCAAAAACAAAAATTGTATTTGTTGCTATTAAACCAAGTATTGCTCGCTTCAAATTAGTAGATGTTCAGAGAAATCTCCATGAATTAATCCTTCAGGAAGTAATTAAGGACAAGGATTTATTTTTTATTGATACCCATAATCCTTTTTTTAATTCAAATGCTGAATTGATGCAAGATGTATTTTTAAAGGATGGATTACATCTAAATAAGAAAGGCTATTCCATATTTGGAGGGGCAATTTTGGATTTCTTAAAATCGCATTAGGATTATTCATCAATGAATCGTCGCGACAAAAGTCGCGACGATTACTATAAGGTTTTTTATAATTTTCTGCAGGTTTATATTCTTCTTTAAATTGCAGATTTGCCTTTCTTTTATTGTATTTAGGGACAACAGTTTTTTCATTTAATTCTTGCTCCCCTTGGTTAGATTCTTCAAATTTTAGGGTGATATTTTGGGGTTGGTCTCTAAACTTTTTGTTTTGAGCTTTATATCCAAAATCTTGTGCGATGGCACCAAAGCCCATAGCAAGAAATATCACCATGAATAATGATTTCATAATAAATTTAATTTAATTAAGTCCTGTGAATAAAATAATTAATAAAAAAATTATGAAATGAATTTTGGGGGAGGGGTGTTTTTTTCTAAATGAATTGATTTATAGCGGACTGAATAATCAAATACCACTGAATTTTTTAATTCAAAGGTAAATTTTAGGTAATTAAATTGATCCGAAATTTGTGTAAACTCTTTTTCGAAATTTTCAGAATATTTAAAATTTTCTTCAGATTCCGAATCTGTCTTTTCAATATCGTCTAGGATTTCAAAATTGAAAATTTTAGAAAAAACAGAATTATGTAATTCATTTTGAATCGTTAGAATCATCATGAATCCAAAAATAACAAACATTAATTTGAAAAATTTTAACATTCTGTTTATTGATGATGAAATAAAATTAAACATGAAAAAATTATTTTCAAAGATTAATTTATATTTTTTATTTTTGCAAAAAAATATATTATGGGAAGAGCCTTTGAATTTAGAAAAGCAAGAAAATTTAAGAGATGGGGCCAAATGGCCAAAACCTTTACAAGAATAGGAAAAGATGTTGTAATGGCCGTTAAGGCTGGCGGACCAGATCCAAATTCAAATTCTCGTTTAAGGGCTTTAATACAGAATGCTAAGGCAGTAAATATGCCGAAGGAAAATATTGAAAGAGCCATTAAACGTGCCACATCCAAAGATCAAGAAGATTATAAGGAAATTGTATATGAAGGTTATGCAAATTATGGTGTGGCAATTTTAGTTGAGACAACAACAGATAATATCAATAGAACAGTTGCAAATATTCGTGCTTCGTTTAATAAATGCGGAGGTTCTTTAGGAACCCAAGGAATGTTGGATTTTATTTTTACGCGTAAATGCGTTTTTAGATTTGAAAATTCAAAGGGGGTGGATTTAGAGGAATTGGAATTGGAATTAATCGATTTTGGGGTTGACGAAGTCTTTTTAGATGAAGAAACCAATTTAGTGAATGTTTATGGAGAATTTAGTTCTTACGGCCCAATTCAAAAATATTTGGAGGAAAATGGCTTTGAAATCAATAGTTCCGATTTTGAAAGAATTCCAAATGATACAAAAGAATTAACAGATGAGCAGGTAGCAGAGGTTGAAAAATTAATAGAAAGACTGGAAGAAGATGATGACGTTCAAAACGTCTATCATAATATGGCATAGTCTTCTAAACCTATTACTATGAGAAAAATTTTATTTTTGGTGCTATTCATTATAGCACCTATAGTCTTTTTTGGTCAATCAAAAAGAATCAACGAACGTTTTCAAATCCATATGAAGAAATTCGATCAGCCGATAAAGGTAGATGGAATTTTGGATGATTTTTCCTGGGAAGATGCTCCCAAAGTTGATGGTTTTTATTCTGTAAATCCAATAGATTCCGTAAAATCAAAAATCAATACAGAGGTATTATTGGGCTATGATGATAAATATTTTTATTTAGCAGCCATTTGTTATACCAAGGAAAATCAGCGTTATGTGGTAGAGTCTCTTAGACGCGATTTTATGTTTAATAATAATGATAATTTCTTGTTCTTTATGGATACCTATGATGATTTGACAACAGGTTATTCCTTCGGGTCAAATGCAGCAGGTGCGCAATGGGATGCCCAACATTTTGATGGTGCAAGGGCAAATTTAAATTGGGATAATAAATGGGAATCTGCCGTTTCTTCAACCCCAAATGCTTGGATTTTGGAAATGAGAATTCCATTTAAATCTATTCGTTATAAAGCAGATTCTAAAAGGTGGGGAGTGAATTTTTCAAGATTGGATGTTACAGAACTGGAAAAATCTTCTTGGGTAATTATACCACGACAATTTCCAACTGCTTCTTCAGCTTATTTTGGAGTATTAATATGGGATAACCCTCCGCCTGCACCTAAAAAAAATATTTCATTTATTCCTTATGCACTTACTCGGTCTGTAAATGATTTTGAGCATAGTACTGGAAATATGAATTCTTCTCGGATTGGGGCAGATGCAAAAATTGCCTTAAGTTCAAGTATGAATTTAGATTTAACAGTTAATCCAGATTTCTCTCAGGTAGACGTAGATGTTCAACAAACGAATTTAGATCGTTATGAATTATTTTATCCGGAGCGTCGACAATTTTTTATTGAAAATTCAGATTTATTCGATGGCTTTGGTACGCAAACTTTAAAGCCATTTTTCTCAAGAAGAATAGGCTTATCTTATAACCCTTCAACTGGTATTTACGAGCAGAGTCCGGTTTCCTATGGGGCAAGGCTGAGTGGAAAAATTAATAATAATTTACGATTGGGGGCCTTGAATGTTCAGACGAAATCCAATGAGGCAAAAGGTGTGCCTACAGAAAATTTTTCAATGGTTGCTGTTCAGCAAAAAGTATTTGCACGGTCAAATTTTGGAGCATTCCTTATCAACAAGGAAACGAATTTAAATTCAATTTCAAATTCTAACGGTTATTTAGCATATAATCGAAATTTGGGATTAGAATATAATTTAGCTTCAAAAAATAATTTTTGGACGGGTAAAATGTTTTATTATAAATCTATTACCCCTCAGAATTTAAAAGAAAATTATGCTCAGGGAACATCCCTCTCTTATACTACCAATCGTTGGGATTTAAATTGGAATCATCAAATAGCTGGGGCTAATTATAACCCAGAAGTAGGTTATTCCCCAAGATCAAACTATTTTTTCATTAACCCTCGTATGGGAATAAACTTATATCCTAAGAATCCTAATTCTTCCTTATTTTTCTATAAGGCCAATTTAATGATAATGGGTTTTTGGAATTTAGGAGGAGCCAATACTGACCTTACCAAAGCCTTTTCTCATACCTTTAATTTTAAAGATAAATCAAGAATATTATTTTGGACTGCTACGGATTATATCAAATTATTATTGGATTTTAATCCTTTTGGCGTAGGGAATTTAAAATTGAAAAAAGGGGAGGAGCATCGTTGGAAATCCGTTGGATTCAATTATGAATCCACACCAATCAATTCATTTACCTATTCAATTGATTCTAGATTTGGAGGTTATTATGGAGGAGGTTCAAGGATTGGCATAAGTTCAACCTTGAAATATCGAATTCAGCCTTTTGGTTATATCTCTGTAAATTTTGATTATAATAAAATTGACGATGTATCCGTTCCAAATTTTGGGGAACAAGTTGCACAAAAAGGTTCAGCAGAATTTTGGATTATTCGTCCTAAATTAGATGTAACTTTTACGAATAAATTATTTTTCTCTACTTTCTTTCAAATTAATCAACAGACAAAGAATATTAATTTAAATTCACGTTTACAATGGAGGTATCAGCCAGCCTCTGATTTGTTTTTAGTATATACAGATAATTATTTTCCAGAAACTTATAACATTCGTAGCCGTGCTATCGTTTTAAAATTAAATTATTGGCTTAACTTGTAAAAAATTTAAAAAACACAATATGAAAAATTTATTTATTGCCCTAATTACTTTTGTCAGTTTCGGTGCTTTCGCTCAAGAAAAGCAAATTCCATCTCCTCCTGCAATGGCAATGGCCAATGTTGGAGATGTACATGTAATGGTTAAATATGCTCAACCAGCAGTAAAAGGAAGATTAATTTTCGGAACCAAGGAAGATAAAGCTTTGGTCCCTTATGGAGAAGTTTGGAGAACAGGTGCAAACGAGGCTACAACCATTGAGTTCTATAAGGATGTAACCGTGGAAGGTCAGAAAGTTGCTAAAGGTACTTATTCTTTATTTACCATTCCAGGAAAATCTGAGTGGACCGTAATCTTGAATTCTGTTGCTAAACAATGGGGAGCTTATAATTATGATGCATCCAAAGATGTAATTAGATTTAAAGTGAAGCCATATTCAACAGAAATGACAGAAAGACTGACATTCAAAGTTGAAAAATCAGGAAAGGTAAGTGTTGCTTGGGATAAAACTGGAATTTCATTCAATGTTAAATAAGTTAAATTTTATTTGAAAATAGCCAATCTTATGGTTATTTTTGAAATATTTTTAATTATACCTCAATGAAAAAAGTTTTAATCGCAGAAGATAGTTCAGTAATTCAAAATCTTGCTAAAAAGATTTTAGAATTCCAGAATTTTGAAATAATTGCCGTGAAAAACGGTCAACAAGTATTAGATGTCTTAGGTAAATCTAAAGTAGATATTATTTTGTTAGACATCAATATGCCCGTAATGGATGGTATGGATTGTGCAAAAGCGGTGAGAGCGCATGCAGATGCAGAAATTGCTAAAATACCAATGGTTGCCATTACAGGAAATGCTAGAAATTATTCTTTACAAGATTTTAAGGATGCAGGATTCAATGAATTTTTAGCGAAGCCTTTAAATTTTGATACCTTAGTTAATCTTGTAAAATCATTAACTGATTAATTCATGTCTCCGATGAAAGTAACCTTTCTCGGAACCGGAACTTCACAGGGAGTTCCCATGATTAATTGTTCTTGTAAGGTATGTAATTCAACAGATACTCGCGACCAACGTTTGCGAGTATCTGTGCATATAGAGGTTGCAGGAAAAAGTATAATTATAGACTCCGGCCCCGATTTTCGTCAACAAGTCCTAAGAGAAAAAATAACTCAATTAGATGCAATTCTTTATACGCATGAGCATAAAGATCATGTTGCCGGTTTAGATGATGTAAGAGGTTTCAACTTTAGTCAGAAAAAACCTATGCCCCTATATCTTCACAATAATGTTCTTATTCAATTAAAAAAAGAATTTTATTATTGTTTTGAAGAAAACCCTTATCCTGGAATTCCTCAATTAGACATTCATTTAATTGATGAAATGCCTTTTGAAATACTCGGAATTAAAATCATTCCCATAAAAGCTAAGCATTTAAAAATGGATGTACTTGGTTTTAGAATTGGGGATTTTACCTATCTAACGGACGCCAATTTCATTGAAGATAAGGAAATTGAAAAAATTAAAGGTTCTAAATATTTTGTAATAAACGCCTTGAGAAAACAAGAGCATATTTCTCATTTTAATTTAGAACAAGCTTTGGAAATAATCCGAAAGGTGGAACCAGAAAAAGCTTATTTAACCCATATTTCGCATCAGCTTGGTCTCTATCAAGAAATTGAAAATGAATTGCCTAAGAATGTACATTTGGCCTATGATGGACTAAAACTAAAAATTTAATGAAGACAAAAGGAATATTATTTGATATGGATGGGGTTATTGTAGATAATTTACCCTATCATGTAGATGCGTGGATGGTTTTTTGTGAACGTCATGGATTTAATCTTTCAAGAGAATTATTTTTTAATGAAATGAACGGTTTAAATGCCAAATCATCCTTCGAATATCTATTTAAAAAATCCTTAACGAAGGAAGAAGTACGTATTTTTGAGGATGAAAAAGAGGAGATTTACAGAGAATATTATAAGGACCATATTCAAGCAGCAGAGGGCCTATTGGATTTTATTGATTTAGCTAAAAAGGAAGGTATAAAAATCGCTTTGGCAACCTCTGCAGGACAAGGAAATATCGATTTTACAATAGATGGATTGGGTATCAGGGATAAATTTGATGCGATAATTGGAGGGCATCAGGTTAAAAATGGAAAGCCTGATCCTGAAATTTATATTAAAGCTGCAGAAATGATCGGCTTGGATCCTAAAGATTGTGTTGTAATTGAAGATTCAATTCAAGGAATGGATGCTGGTTATGCTGCTGGAGCAAGAGTAATTGGGATTACAACGACGCATCGTCCGGAAGAATTGACAAAAACTTTTTTTCAATCCAAAAATTTTCTTAATTTGTTTCCTAAATTAAATACCTAATTAATAATAATATGAAATATTTTTTCTCCATTTTTTTGATATTTTTCTTCTTTCAAATCAATGCTCAGGTTTTTAAACCTAGTTCTAAAAAAGGTGAACCAATAATTGATTATATTCCAGACAATAAAAATCTGGATCGGCATGTTACACAGGAACAACAGGATGAATTATTAAGAATTTGGAGAGAACAAGATTCTAAGACCACATTTTCAACGAAAAAAAGTCAGACTGCAGCGAATTTTGTAATGACCTATGACGCTGGGGTTCCTGAAAATATTAAGGCTGTTTTTAATAAGGCTGCAGAGATTTGGTCTGCCGTTTTACAGTCTGAAGTGCCTATTCGTGTAAAGGTATTTTGGAAACCATTAGGTACTAATATTTTAGGAAGTGCAAGTGCGTATGAATACCGGGCAAATTTTCCAGGAGCACCAAGAGTTAATACTTATTATCCAATAGCATTGGCTGAAAAAATATTTCGTAATAATCTTAATGGAGAGGACCCTGATATTATTGCAAATTTTAGTTCCGGTTATAATAACTGGTATACAGGGATTGATGGTAATCCGGGTGTTACTAAAATTGATTTATTATCCGTTGTTTTACATGAATTCGGCCATGGATTAGGATTCATAGGAAATGTTGGAGTGAGTAATTCATTAGCAGGTTATAATTTACCAGGAGCCTTCGATCAATTATTAGCTGATAATAATGGGGTAAGTTTATTGGATACAACAACCAAATATAAAAATGGATCTGCTGCCCTATATACTGCAGTAACAACACCTAGCGGCTTATTTTGGAGATCTCCTAAAATTTTGCAATCTAATGCGAATGGGGCAATCTTATATTCACCGAGAACCTATGATGCAGGCTCCTCCATTTATCACATGAATTCTGGTTCCTACCCAGTAGGGAATCCAGATGCCTTGATGGTGCCATTTATTGGACAAGGTGAAATAACACGTCAGATTGGCCCATTAACAATCGGCGGATTTTATGATATGGGATGGTATGGTTCTTCTATAATCGCAGAACAGGAAACGGATTATGAAAATGTAAGTAAGGATTTTGTGAGCTATGCGACGATTCATTCCGATACCGTATTAATGGATAATTCCCTGCGTTTTTATTATTCATTAGATAATACGAGTATTATAAATGCTACCGAAATTGTTCCCGTATTGCAGAATGATGGGAGATATAAAGTAATGATTCCTTCCGATGGAATGGCTCATAATATTAAGTATTATTGGCAAATGAAGGAAGCCTCTGGAAAGATAATTGCTACTCCTTCTGAAGCACCCAGAATAGGTAATACAAATTATGTGAATTATTATCAAACTAAAATTGGCCCAGATACCAATCCTCCAATTGTAGAGCATTTAAATTCGCTAAAATATTTCTTTAATTCACAAACAAGTATTGATTTTCCTTTGGTTTATACCTTTGATAATATCGGTATAAAGGAAGTTGCTATTGAATATCAAATCAATGAAGGTACTGTCAAAACTCAATTGGCAAATGTGGTGGACCAAGATTCTATTGCTTATTTAGGAACCCTTAATTTTACTTCAGGTGAATTAAATAACGGAGATGTTTTAAATTATAAAGTTAGGGTTACAGATAAGTCTTCAAATGCTAATTCTACTTATTTACCAGAGACAGGAAGTTATAATATAAATATTGTTGGGCCTAAAGAGGAAAGAATAAATTATTATACGAATTTCGATGTTAATAATTCAAGAGAAGATTTCTTTTTAAAAGGATTTACAATTAGCCAACCGCAATATTTTAACGATTTAGGTTTACATTCAGCGCACCCTTATCAAGATGGATCTGAGGAACCACAGCCTGGTACAAGTAGTGATTTTTTCACGAATAATGATGCCATATTATTGTATCCAATTGTTTTATTATCTGATACCTCCAAAATTTATTTTAATCAAGTTGCTCTGGTAGAAACAGGTGATGCCAATGCCAGTTTTTATAATAGTGATGGAAGCATAAACCGTGACTTTTTTGATTACGTGATCATTCAAGCATCGAAAGATAATGGAAAAACATGGTACGATTTAAGGGAAGGTTGGGATGCCTCATTAGAAACCAACTGGGAAAATTCTTATTCAAATCGATTTGATGGAGATGGGAATTCATTAGTATCTGCTACCAAGGCATTAATTAAACCAATGGAAATAGTAATCAATCAAAATGGCGATTTTAAAGTAGGGGATAGATTGATTTTTAGATTTAGATTACATGCAGATGTTGGTGCATGGGCTTGGGGTTGGTATGTGGATGATCTGCGAATCCAGGTTCCTAAAAACCAAGATTTTAGTCAAACCATAAATTCTTTAGTCTTAGCCAATCAGGAAAAAAGGGAGAATCTGTTTGATTTATATCCAAATCCTGCGAAATCTAAAATTAATATGTTGATTTATTCAGATAAGAATCAAAATTCTGAAATTAAATTGATCGATATGAATGGGAGAGTTCTTATTTCTAAAAATATTAATCTAATTAAAGGTATCAATGTAGAGTCGATAAATTTAGAACAACAATCTTCAGGAATGTATTTAATACAAGGAGAAATTGGGGGAGAGTTAAGGGTACGAAAACTGATAATTGAAAAATAGACTATTTTATTTTTTCTGATGAGCAAATTATGGTAAATTTACCGACTAATTATTCAAATTATAAATTATGTCTTGGTTCACTAGAAAAGATAAAGGAATAAGTACACCAACAGCAGCTAAGAGAGAGGCGCCAGACGGTTTGTGGTATCAATGTCCTGAGTGTAAAAAAGCCATCCATACAAGAGAGCATAAACTTTTTTCTTATACTTGTTCAAATTGTAATTATCATGAAAAAATCAATTCTCAGGAATATTTTGAAATGATTTTTGATGAAACGAAGTTTACGGAACTGGATCCATTTATGGATTCTGCGGATCCATTAAATTTCGTTGATACAAAAAAGTATACGGATAGGATAAAAACTACAGAATTTAATACAGGTCTTAAAGATGCAGTGCGTTCTGCTACTGGCAATATGAATGGGATTCCTATTACTATTTCAGCCATGGATTTTTCTTTTATTGGAGGATCTATGGGTTCGGTTGTAGGAGAAAAGATTGCTCGTGCAATAGATTATTCATTGAAGCATAAGCAACCCTTCTTAATGATTTCAAAATCCGGGGGAGCAAGAATGATGGAAGCTGGTTTTTCCTTAATGCAAATGGCAAAAACTTCTGCTAAATTAGCTTTATTAGACGAGGCAAAAATTCCTTATATTTCTTTAATGACTAACCCAACTACCGGAGGAGTAACGGCTTCATTTGCAATGCTAGGTGATTTTAATATTGCTGAGCCAGGTGCCTTAATTGGCTTTGCAGGTCCAAGGGTTGTTCGTGATACTATCGGGAAAGATTTGCCAAAAGGATTCCAAAGTGCTGAATTTGTTATGGAACATGGCTTCTTAGATTTTATAGTGGATAGAAAAGACTTAAAGGATAAATTGACGTCTTTGTTGAAGATGATTCAATAGCTAAGAACTACGAGCTACGAGTTACGAGTTACGAGTTACGAACTACTAGTTATGAGTTATGAACTTTGAGTTTTGAACTACGATTTACGAGCTTCGAACTACGAGTTACGAGGTACAAACTACGAGTTATGAACTTTGAGTTTTGAACTATGAACTATGACTGAAGACAATTAATTTATAAAAATTAAGTAAACTCCTAATTCATAGTTCATAATTCGTAACTCCGATTATTTTCTTGCTGTTCTTTTCTTAGGTTTGGTTTCGTCTATTTCAACATCTACCACGCCAGCTAATACTCTACCACAGTTTTCACATACCAAGATTCTTTTCTTTTCCTTGATATCTGTTTGTCTTTGTGGTGGAACTGAACTGAAACAACCTCCACATGCCTCTCTTTCTACATTTACAACTGCTAAACCATTTCTAGCATTTGCTCTTAATTTTTCATAAGAATTTAATAGACGATCATCTACATTCTTGATAGCCTTTTCTCTATCTTTATTTAATTTGATTTCGTCTTCTTCGCTTTCTGCAATGATGACCTCTAATTCTTTTCTTTTAGATTCTAAATCCTTATTTCTCTCGTGTAAAATAGTTTCTACATTAGCAACTTCGTCATTTTTATTCAAAATTTTGAATTCAATTTCCTTTACACGTTTTTCAGCAATTTCAATTTCAATACCTTGTAATTCAATTTCCTTTGAAATAGCCTCAAATTCCCTGTTATTTCTAACAGACATTTGTTGATCTTTGTACTTTAAAATTAATTTTTCAGACTCTTTTCTTTGATTTCTAAAGCTTGAAATTTGCTCTTCAAAATTCTCGATTTCAGCTTGAAATTTTGCTAAACGGGTTTCAAGACCTTCAATTTCATCCTCTAAATCTCTTACCTCTTCCGGTAAGTCACCGCGAATTTTGAAAATATTATCTAATTCTGTATCGATACCTTGAAGTTTCATCAAAGCATCTAGTTTTTGCGCAATGCTGTTTTCAGTTGCTGTTGCCATATTTTTTAAAACTTATAAAGTTTAAGAATCTTTCTAAAAATAATGAACTGGATTTGTGTTTAGTTCAGAATTTAGAACCGCAAAATTACTAAATTTTTTTGATAAATAATGATGAATTGCATGCTTTATGTAAATCTCTGATTCAAAATGTCCAATATCCGCTAAAATAAGTTGATTTTCCCCATCAAAAAACTCATGATATTTTAAATCCCCCGTTAAATAGATATCCGCAGAGGCATTTTTTGCTCTTTGAATTAAGAATGAACCTGCTCCCCCGCACAAAGCCACTTTCTTTATTTTTCTTTTTTGATTTTTTGTATGTCGAATTATTTTTAGGGATAATTTCTCTTTAACCATGCCAAGAAATTCTTCTAATGCCATTTCAGTTTCCAATTCTCCAATGATTCCTGCCCCCACATCCTGCCAGGTATTATCTAATTTTGTGATAAAATAAGCCACTTCTTCGTAAGGATGAGAATTTTTTAAAGTTTGGATGATCTTTTTTTCTAAATATTCTGGATAAATCATTTCAACCCTACTTTCTTCTACTTTTTCAGGAATATTTTGACTTCCAATGGTTGGGTTTGATTTTTCATTTGGGGTAAAATGACCCAAGCCTTCTCCTACAAATTTACAGGCGGAATAATTTCCAATATTACCAGCACCTGCTTTAAATAAAGCATCTGATACCTTTTCCTCATTATTTTTATCCACAAAAAATACCAAAGATTTTAAGCTTTCTTTGAAGGGATCTAATACATTTGTATTCTTTAAACCTAGTTTATTGGCTAATACTTGGGAGACTCCTTGTGGAGCATGATCTAAATTAGTATGACTAGCATAGATTGCTATATCATTTTTTATGGCTTTAATAATGGTTTTTTCGACATAGTTTTTCCCAGTTAATTTTTTTACCGACTTAAATAAAATAGGGTGGTGCCCGATAATTAAATTGCAATTTTTTTCGATGGCTTCATTCACAATTTCTTCCGTACAGTCAAAACTTACCAAAATTCCTTTTAAATCTGCTTGGGCATCTCCAACAA
>JBJOIA010000027.1:0-7043 GCA_046047395.1 Bacteroidota bacterium
AAGGAATGGTTGAGAACTAAGATTGAAAAGGAGGCAAGAACCTATCAAACAAGCATTGAGGAAGCAAGGCAAATCCTTACCAAGTTGAATGAGGCAGTCGTTTTTGAAAATTTCTTAGGAACAAAATATTTAGGACAAAAGAGATTTGGTTTAGAAGGGGGGGAGAGTACCATTCCAGGTTTAGATGCAATTATCAATGCTTCTGCGGACCTTGGAACGAAAGAGGTCATGATTGGAATGGCGCATAGAGGAAGATTAAATGTTTTGGCGAACATTATGCATAAATCCTACGAATCTATCTTTGATGGGTTTGAAGGGAATATACCAGATCAAATTCATGGAGATGGAGATGTAAAATATCATTTAGGTTATAATGCGGTGCATGTTACTCCATCTGGGAAAGAAATCATTTTGAAATTGGCGCCAAATCCATCCCATTTGGAGGCTGTAAATCCTGTGGTAGAAGGCTTAGTTCGATCAAGGATGGATGCCTTGTACAACAGAGATACGAAGAAAATTCTTCCAATTCTGATCCATGGTGATGCAGCCTTAGCAGGCCAAGGAATTGTTTATGAGGTAACTCAAATGGCAAAATTGAAAGGCTATCAAACCGGAGGAACAATTCATTATGTAATCAATAATCAGGTTGGTTTTACTACCGATTTTGAAGATGCAAGATCCTCGATTTATTGTACTGACATTGCAAAAATTATTGATGCACCAGTTTTTCACGTGAATGGGGATGATCCTGAGGCAGTAGTTTTTGTTTCTAAACTGGCAGCAGAATTTAGAAATACATTCAATCGTGATGTATTCATTGATATGGTTTGTTATAGAAGAAATGGTCATAATGAATCAGATGAGCCAAGATTTACGCAGCCAACTTTGTATGCAAATATTGCCAATCATCCTAATCCAAGAGAGATTTATACCAAAGAATTAATTTCTAGGGGGAAGATTACTCAGCAATTAGCTGCTGAAATGGATGAGCATTTCAAGTTGGAATTACAAAATCGTTTGAATATGGTGAAACAAAAACAAGTTCCTCCATATGTTCCACTTAAACTAGATTCTAGGTGGAATGAATTGCGATATGCAGAAGCAAAAGATTTTGATCAATCTCCCAATACTGGAATTTCAAAAGAAGAAATAGCTAAAATTAGAAAGGCATTGACTACTATTCCTGATGGTTTTAAGGTTTTAAAGCAAATAGAAAAAGTAGTAAATGATAGGGAAAAATATTTTGAATCGGGTGAATTGAATTGGGCTACCGCTGAATTATTAGCCTATGGTTCAATCGTATTGAAAAACAAAGTAGTTCGCTTAAGTGGGCAAGATGTTCAAAGAGGTACTTTCTCGCACCGTCATGCAATTCTTCATGATGCTGAAAGTAATGAAAATTATAATTCTTTAAATTATATTGAAGAAGGACAAGAGCGATTCAGATGTTATAATTCCTTATTGTCTGAATATGGAGTATTAGGATATGAATTTGGATATGCTTTGGCTAATCCGGATGCATTGGTAGTGTGGGAGGCTCAATTTGGCGATTTTGCAAATGGGGCACAAACTATGATAGACCAATTTGTTTCTTCTAATGAATCTAAATGGGGTACAATGAATGGTTTAGTGATGTTATTGCCTCATGGTTATGAAGGACAAGGTCCGGAGCATTCAAATGCTCGTCCGGAAAGATTCCTGCAATTAGCGGCAGAGAACAATATGATTATCGCCAATATCACAACTCCAGCGAATATTTTCCATGTTTTAAGAAGACAATTAGCTTGGCCTTTCAGAAAGCCTTTAATCGTGATGTCGCCAAAATCTTTATTTAGACATCCAAAGGTAAGTTCGCCGATTGCAGAGTTTGAAAATGGAAGTTTTAAAGAGGTAATTGGGGATAGTTTTGTAGATGCGAAGAAGGTTAAAAAGGTAATTCTTTGTTCTGGAAAAGTATATTATGATTTACAAGAATATCAAGAAAAGAATAATCGGAAAGATGTGGCTATCATTCGTTTGGAGCAGTTACATCCATTACCTGAAAAACAATTGCAAAAAGAATTAAGTAAATATAAAAATGCACCATTGTATTTTGTCCAAGAAGAACCTGAAAATATGGGATATTGGACCTATATGATGCGTGAATTTGGTTATGATAAATTTGCAGGTTTTGTTGCAAGAAAGAAGAGTTCTTCACCGGCAACTGGATTTATGAAATTACATAACAAGGAACAGGAAAATATTATTTTAAAAGCATTTGAATAAATTTCGATAGACATGGCTAAAGAAATGCAAGTCCCTGCAGTAGGGGAATCAATTACCGAGGTTACCGTAGCCCTTTGGAATAAAAACGACGGAGATTTTGTGAAAACTGATGAAATTCTTTGTGAATTGGAATCAGACAAAGCTACATTTGAATTTCCTGCCGAAATGGATGGGATATTGAGAATTGTTGCAAAGGAAGGCGAGGTTTTACCAATTGGTGCTGTTTTATGTACTATTGAACCTAGTTCATCTTCAGAATCAGTTTCAGCCCCTTCTACTCCAACGGTAGAACCAAAGGTTGCAGATCAATCTGGGAAAGCAGAAATTATTGAAATTAAGGTTCCAGAGGTTGGAGAATCTATTTCTGAAGTTACCGTTGCATCTTGGAATAAAGCCAATGGCGATTCGGTTGCATTAGATGAGGTAATTTGCGAATTAGAATCGGATAAGGCAACATTTGAAATGCCTGCTGAAGTATCTGGAAAATTAGAAATTTTAGTTGAACCTGGAACGGTTGTTCCAATTGGAGGTTTAATTGCAAAAATCACCAAAGGTGCTGGTTCAGCCCCTGCGGCAAGTCCTGCAGCTATTGCTCCAGAACCTTCTAATAGTTCCAATGCTTCTTCGTCATCCTCAACTTATGCGGCAAATCACCCTTCGCCAGCAGCAGGGAAAATATTGGAAGAAAAAGGAATCAATCCAAATGAAGTGAATGGTACAGGTGTAGGAGGAAGGATTACCAAAGAAGATGCTCTGAAAGCAGAAAAATCTGCGGTGGCAGCTAGTCCAGCCCAATCTCAGGCAAATCCTGCGCCTGTGGCAAGTCCAAGTGGTGATAGGGGACAATCCAGAGAAAGAATGTCATCCTTACGTAAGACAGTGGCTAGAAGATTAGTAGCTGTTAAAAACGAAACGGCCATGTTAACGACTTTCAATGAGGTTGACATGAAGCCAGTGATGGATTTGAGAAAGAAATATAAAGATTCCTTCAAGGAAAAACATGGTGTTGGTTTAGGATTTATGTCGTTCTTTACCAAAGCTGTATGTATTGCATTGAAAGAATTTCCAGCTGTTAATGCACAAATAGATGGGGAAGAAATTGTATATCATGATTATTGTGATGTTTCGATTGCAGTTTCTGCTCCAAAAGGCTTAATGGTGCCAGTAATTAGAAATGCAGAGAAATTATCCTTGGCAGGTATAGAATCTGAGGTAATTCGATTAGCTACTAAGGCAAGAGATAATAAACTTACTTTAGAGGATATGAGTGGAGGAACATTCACCATAACCAATGGCGGTGTTTTTGGTTCCATGTTATCTACTCCAATTATCAATGCTCCTCAGGTTGCCATTTTAGGAATGCACAATATTGTGGAACGTCCCGTGGTCATCAATGGAGAAGTAGTTGTACGTCCGATTATGTATTTAGCATTATCCTATGATCATCGAATCATTGATGGAAAGGAATCTGTAAGTTTCCTTGTACGAATTAAACAATTATTAGAAGATCCGTCTAGAATGTTATTAGATATATAAATTGAATAAAATGCAAGAATTTGATATAATCGTAATTGGATCTGGACCGGGTGGATATGTTTCAGCAATTCGTTCGGCACAATTAGGATTTAAAACAGCAATTATTGAGAAGTATTCAACTTTAGGAGGTACTTGTTTGAATGTGGGATGTATTCCTTCCAAGGCTTTATTGGATTCCTCCGAACATTATTATAATGCGGTAAATCATTTTGCTGAGCATGGAATTGGGATAGGAAAACCGAAAGTTGATTTACCCAAAATGATTGAAAGAAAAGCGGGTGTTGTGGATAAGATGAATCAAGGGGTTGCTTTTTTAATGAAGAAAAATAAAATTACCCAATTTGAAGGTTTAGGCTCTTTTAAAGATTCAAAAACCATTCAAATTAAAAAAGGGGATAATTCCATTGAAGAAATTAAAGGGAAGAATATCATCATAGCAACTGGTTCAAAACCAACCATACTTCCATTTATTCCTGTCGACAAAGAAAGGATTATTACTTCTACGGAGGCATTAAAACTAAATGAGGTGCCAAAGCATATGATTGTAATAGGAGCTGGAGTAATTGGTGCGGAATTAGGTTCAGTATATGCTAGATTAGGAGCAAAGGTTTCATTTGTAGAATTTGCTGATGGCATGATTCCAACGATGGATAAGGCTTTAGGAAAAGAATTACAAAAATCTATGGCTAAAATTGGCTGTGATTTTTATTTTTCACATAAAGTAACCAAAGTTGAAAGAAAAGGAAAAGAGGTGATTGTTTTTGCTGAAAATAAAAAAGGTGAAAATGTGGAAATCAAGGGAGATTATTGTTTGGTTTCAATAGGAAGAAGGCCTTATACAGATGGATTGAACCTAGAAGCAGCAGGTTTATCATTAGATGAAAGAGGAAGAGTGGCCGTTGATGAACATACTCTTGAAACAAAGGTTAAGGGAATTTATGCTATCGGTGATGTGATTAGAGGGGCAATGTTAGCGCATAAAGCCGAGGAAGAAGGGGTATTTGTAGCAGAAACAATTGCAGGACAAAAACCTCATATAAACTATAACCTTATTCCAGGAGTTGTATATACATGGCCAGAGGTTGCGAGTGTTGGAAAAACCGAGGAAGAATTAAAAACAGCAGGTATTTCATTTAAATCTGGAAGTTTTCCATTTAAAGCCCTTGGAAGAGCGGCAGCATCTATGGATACAGATGGTTTTGTAAAGGTCTTGGCAGATGCTAAAACAGATGAAATACTCGGAGTACATATGATTGGAGCAAGGGTGGCAGATATGATTGCTGAGGCAGTTCTTGCAATGGAATATCGAGCAAGTGCTGAAGATGTAGCAAGAATTTCCCATGCCCACCCAACTTATACTGAAGCAATGAAGGAAGCTTGTTTGGCGGCGACAGACAAGAGAGCACTTCATTCTTAAAATTAATTTTAGATAATATGGCAAAACCGTACATTCAAAAAATTTCTAGTTTATTAATTGCAAATAGAGGAGAAATTGCCATTCGTATTATGCGAGCGGCCTCAGAATTAGGAATTAGAACTATTGCAGTTTATACTTATGAAGACCGTTATTCTTTACACCGCTACAAAGCGGATGAATCTTACCAAATTGGTAAAGAAAACGAACCCTTAAAACCTTATTTGGATATAGAGGGATTAATTTCACTTTGTAAACAGAAAAATATCGATGCTATTCATCCTGGTTATGGATTTTTATCGGAGAATGTAAAGCTTGCCAGAAGATGTCAGGAAGAAGGAATTAAATTCGTTGGTCCTTCCCCAGAGGCTATGGATGCCTTAGGAGATAAAGTGGCTGCTAAAGCTGCTGCCATCAAAGCAAATGTTCCTTTAATTGAAGATTCAAAAGAAGAATTAGTAGATTATTCAATTGCTTTAAAAGAAGCTCAAAGAATTGGTTTTCCGGTAATGGTAAAAGCAGCTGCTGGAGGGGGAGGTAGAGGTATGAGGGTAGTAAGAAATGAAGCAGATTTAGAAAAATCTTTCAATGAAGCAAAAAATGAGGCAAAAAATGCCTTCGGAGATGATACAATTTTTATTGAAAAATTTATCGATCAACCAAAGCATATTGAAGTTCAATTATTGGGTGATCAACATGGAAATTTAGTCCATCTTTATGAAAGAGATTGCTCAGTACAAAGAAGATTCCAGAAAGTGGTGGAAGTTGCCCCTTCTTACGGACTCAAAGAAGAGACTAAGCAAAAGCTTTATCAATACGCTGTTTCAATTGGAAAAGCAGTAAATTATTATAATGCAGGAACGGTTGAATTCTTAGTAGATAAAGATGAAAATATTTATTTCATTGAAGTTAATCCTAGAATTCAGGTTGAGCATACCATTACAGAAGAGGTTACAGGTATTGATATTGTTCGAACACAATTATTAATTGCTCAGAACCATCAATTATCTGATCCAGGAATATTTATCCTATCCCAAGAAGAAGTTCCTTTAAAAGGTTTTGCAATTCAATGTAGAATTACTACTGAAGATCCTGCAAATGGTTTTAAGCCAGATTTTGGTACCATTATTGCCTACAGAAATGCAGCTGGTTTTGGAATTCGTTTAGATGAAGGTTCCTCTTATCCTGGCGTAAAAATCTCTCCCTATTTTGATTCCATGCTGGTGAAAGTTTCAGCCAAAGGAAGAACATTGTGGGGAGCAGCAGAAAGATTGCAAAGAGCTTTAACAGAATTTAGAATCCGGGGGGTAAAAACCAATATTCCATTCTTGAGAAATGTAATCGCTCATGAAACCTTTCAACAGGGAAAATGTACCGTTCAATTCATAGATTCTCATCCAGAATTATTCAATTTTAAGACTACTCGTGACCGTTCTACCAAAGCATTACGCTATTTAGGGGATGTAATTGTAAACGGACATCCAGATATTAAATTTGCTCCGAAATTCCCACTTCGTCAGGCAGAAATTCCTTCTTTTGATGTGCATGGTCCTCATCCGGAAGGTTTTAAGCAAAGATTGGATAGTATTGGTCCTGAGAAATTAGCGAAGGAAATTCGAGCAAACAAAGAGGTATTATTTACAGATACGACTTTTAGAGATGCACACCAATCCTTATTAGCCACTCGTGTAAGGACCCAAGATATGTTGGCAGTGGCTGAAGGTTTTTCAAAAATCTTCCCGCAATTATTTTCGATGGAAGTTTGGGGCGGTGCTACCTTTGATGTTGCTATGCGTTTCTTGCATGAATCTCCTTGGAGAAGATTAGG
>JBJOIA010000028.1:0-6732 GCA_046047395.1 Bacteroidota bacterium
ATGGCCTTTGAATTTTCATAACCGAAGGATAAAACCTTAATTCGGCTTCCTCATAGTTTTCTATAATTTGATATTTTTGTGTTTCGTACTTACTGGCCATTGAATTATAATTTAAATTATAAAAAAATATTAATTGTTTAAATAATAGCATTTTAAAGGTAATTTTTAAACGTTAAGTTATAGAAAATTAGGGACAATTAGGTAAAATTAATTCATTTTAGTATTTCGATAATTTACGTTGTTTAGAAAAAAACCGAATCAATTTGGTTTGCTCCCATATTTGCTATTTATTTTTATTTGTTAACACAAGAATTTGACCTTTTTTCATCTTAATATATAATTAATCTGCTGTTAATAATTCCATAAAAACCTTTAGGATTAAAATTTTCAATTTTGAAAAGCATTTTAAACTTTTATCTTCAAAATTTTATGAAAAACTTTTTACTAACTTTTTTATTAGTTACCATTTCATTTTTCTCAAACTCCCAAAATATCCCATTAACAGGTAGGGTTTTAGATTCAGATAATTTTCCACTTCCTGGTGCAACGGTAAAAACTTTGGTTTCTAAACAGGCAGTTGTCACAGATATTGATGGTTATTTTGTGGTCCCTGCTGCTTCTTCAAATGAAGAAATTATTGTATCATATGTTGGATTTGAAACTCAGACGAAAAAGGTTATTCAAGATAATATTTCAAAGAATTATCTTGAATTTAATTTATTGCCATCGACCAATGAACTTTCAGAGGTTGTCGTTTCTGGTTATCAGGCTGGTGTTAATAAAGCTATGAATAAACAAAGAACTGACTTAAATATTTCAAATATTATTTCTGCAGACCAAGTTGGTAAATTTCCTGATTCAAACATTGGAGACGCCTTAAAAAGAGTACCGGGTATTTCCATGCAAAATGACCAAGGTGAGGCCAGAAATATAATTATAAGGGGTTTTTCTCCAGAGTTAAACTCTGTTATGTTAAACGGAGAGAGGATTCCTTCCGCAGAAGGTGATAATAGAAGGGTTCAAATGGACCTAATTCCCTCCGATATGATTCAATCAATAGAAGTTAATAAATCCTTAACTCCTGATATGGAAGCAGATGCTATTGGAGGTTCTGTCAATCTAATCACTCGTTCAAATCCAAATAGATTTAGAGTTTCAGCTACAGGAAATTATGGCTATAATGCAATAAGAGGAGGATATACAGGACAGGGTTCCTTAATTGTTGCAGATAAACTAACAGATAAATTTTCTTACACATTTTCTTCTTCTCTATATACTAATAATTATGGTTCAGATAATATTGAATTTGTTTGGAATAATCCAGATGATTGGTCTACTGATTCTCCATTTGATGAACATGATATAAGACGATACGATGTAAAGAGGACCCGCCGGTCAGCTTCTTTAAATTTAGATTATAAAATCAATAATAATCACCGTTTTTTTATAAAAACAATGTTAAATTCAAGAGATGATTGGGAAAATCGTTTCAGATTAAGAATTGCAAAAATTGATGTTGAAAACAATACTGCAAGAATTAGAAAACAAACTAAAGGGGGTATTGACAATGAAGAAAATAAAAATAGAAGATTAGAGGCACAATCAACAAATAAATTTTCAATAGGTGGTAAGCATCAATTTAATAAATTGTCTGTGGATTGGAAAGTTTCAACATCTAAGGCTCAGGAAAAAAGACCAGATGAACGTTATATTAGTTATGAATTAAAGGAAACATCTATCGCTGGGGTGGATATTTCTAATCCTAGTTTTCCGGTAATTTCACCTTTAGGTGAGGAATGGAATACTCCTTCTTCATTTAAGTTTAATGAAGCCACTAATCAGAATAGCTTAACCTATGAAACCGATAATAGCTTTAAATTAGATTTTAAGTTACCTTATGGTAACTCAAATAATTTAAAGTTTGGGTTTAAATATAAAGCTAAAGAAAAATTAAGAGATAACGATTTTTACGATTTTTCTTCAGTATTCGAAGACCAATTTCCTACTTTAAATACTGTTGGGACAATTGATGCCACCATTGATGGATATTTGCCGGGGGATTCTTATAAACTTGGATATTTTGTGGATCCAAAATTCTTGGGTGGTTTAAATATGCCAAATGGCCAGGGAGAATTATTATTAGGGGAATTCATTACTGGAAATTATAATGCCAGTGAAAATGTGACGGCTACTTATGGTATGATTACACAAAATCTTGGGACAAAAACTACTATGATTGCCGGGGCAAGATTAGAGGCAACTTCTATTGATTATCAAGGCTATTCTTATCAAGATTCCGACGTTTCACTGAATGAGGTAGAAAAGGTAACTGGTTCCAATTCTTTTACCAATATTTTACCAAATTTGACCTTTCAATCTAAATTGTCGGATAATTTTATTATTAATTTAGCTTTAACTTCCTCATTATCCCGTCCAAACTATTTTAATTTGGTTCCTTATAGATCAATTTTAATTGATGATGAAGAAATTTCAGAGGGTAATCCAGAATTAAAAGCGACAGTATCCAATAATATTGACCTTTCAATAGAAAGATATTTTGGAGGTATTGGTCTTGTTTCAGCATCATTTTTTAACAAAAATTTGAATAATTGGTTTTACAAATTTACGACAACCGATTATGCCTACAATGGTGCAAATAACTGGACTTATTCTCAATTAAGAAACGGATCAAAAGCAACAGTAACTGGTTTTGAAATCTCTGTTCAAACGCCTCTTACTTTTCTTCCAGGATTTTTAGAAAATCTTACCTTATATTCGAATTATACATTTACTGATTCAAAAGCAGGAGGAATTGAAGGAAGAGAGGATATGCCATTGGTAGGTGCTGTAAGAAATATGTTTAATAGATCATTAGCTTACGAATCAAAACGTTTGTTTATAAGAGCATCTTTGAATTATTCTGGCCCAGCTATTGATGAAATAGGTAGTGCTTCTTGGGAAGATAGATGGTATGATAAACAAATGTTTTTAGATATCAATGGATCCTATGAATTAAGGAAATCTTTACGATTATTTGTTGAAATGAAAAACCTGACAAACCAGCCATTAAGGTACTATCAAGGTATTTCTGAGCGAACTATGCAATTAGAATACTACAATTATTCTGCAAATCTTGGTTTAAAATTAGACTTATAAAATGATTAAAATAATTATTGCTATAACACTATTAATGGTTGGGTTCTTTTTTAAGGGCCCAACTATTTTTTTTGAGGTTAAGCCTTTTGCTGAAACAGAACCAGTTCTTTCCAAAACTGATGCCGCAGATGATATTTGTATTTGGACCTGGGGTATTCATGAAAATGAAACATTAATTATTGGAACTGATAAAGATGCTGGTTTAGAAGTTTATTTACTTTCAGGTAAAAGAATCAACCATTTTCCATTCGGTAGAATCAATAATATTGATGTTGTTTCTAAAGAAACAAATAGGATTTTAATTGCAGGAACAAACAGGTCTTTTCAGTCTATTGATATTTATGAGGTATTCAAAAATGGTGAAATTAATCGTTTATTTTCTCAGAAATTAGATGAGGGGTTTTCAGATTTATATGGACTTTGTGCCTTTAAAATAGATTCAAAGAATTTTATAGTTATAACTGATCAAGAGGAAAAATCCCTTTCAAAATTTGAATTATTAGGAGATCAACTAAGACTAGTCGATAGAATTTATTTTAATTCTACATGTGAAGGAATTGTGGCAGATGTCAACCATAATCGTTTATTAGTTAATGAGGAGGATATTGGTATCTGGGTAGTAACTTTAAATGAATTTTCTAAAAGTAAAAAATTGATCTTAGAAACTAATAAAAAAGATATATTGCCAGATTTAGAAGGAATTTCTATTTATCAAAAATCTCAATATGAGGGATTGTATATTTTTAGTATACAAGGAAAAAATCGATTTGGAATTTTGGATAGAAAAAACATGAATTATTTAGGGCAATTTTCAATAATAAAAAATAATGAAATTGATGGGGTACAAGAGACGGATGGTTTAGATATAAGTTCTTTACCATGTTATGGCAATAAAAAGGGGATTTTGGTGGTTCAGGATGGTTTCAATAAAGGTGGAAATCAAAATTTTAAAATTATTTCTATGGAATCTATACTATTTAATTTAGCTTATTATTTTAAAAGATCATGAAATATATTTGTTTCAAAACCGAGGAATATCCCAAATTCAAATTTCTTTTATTGGAAAGGATAAAGGTGGTTGAATTTGAATATAATTTATTGAATCAACAGTCTATTATTAAAATAGAATTAAAAAATAAGCAGAAATTTTATTTAGTTTCGAGTGAAATAGCAGAATCTGAATTAAATAAATTGAGCAAGGACTTTGATGCCTTTACTAACAAAACTAATAACTATTTTGATTTATCGTTTTTCAATCTTGTTTAATAGAATAATCATTCAAAACGAAAGTTTTCAAAATATTTTTAAAAAAAAAATTATTTGTGAAATCTATTCTCAGAATGCCCAAACCTTGAATTAAACATTTTTAAAAATTCTTAAAATTGTTTAAAAAAAGTCCATGTTTTTTGTATTGATATTTTTATTTCATTTGGGAAATAAAAAGCAAAAATATGGAAGCAAAAAATGCTCTTTTAAACCAAGATTGGTTTGATTTAAATTTTATTGGAAATTTTTTAAATAAAGATAATAAACAAGTAAGATTTATTAATGAAAAGAGATTTCCTTTAAAACCTGAAATTATAAGTTCAAGAGTTATGACAAATTGGATTGAGCAAGGAGTTGTGGATGATCCAAGAGATAACAAAACAGGAAAGCATTGGTTTAGTGTCAGTGAACTTGTCTGGATCAATCTTTTAATAAAACTTCGAGGGTTCAACCAAAAATTAGAAAAATTTAAACAAATAAAAAAAGAATTAGAAGTTTTTAATGAATATCAATCGTATTCAAAAAATCCGCTTTTAGATTTTTATATATTATTTGCTTTGGTTTGTGAAAAAACAGATCCATTATATTTTATTTTATTTGAATCCTCTCAAAGTTTATTTGCTAAACAGGAAGATATTCAATTAGCACAGAATCATAATTTGATTGGGGAGGATTATATTAGGATTGATTTCACAAGTCTAGTATTTGGTATACTTGAAAGGAAGAATCGAGAATTAGATTGTTTAATAAAAGAGGATTCAATTCAGGAAATAATAAATGATTTAGTAAATTCTGCTAGTTTTAAATCTATCCGCATAGATAATAATCAAAAAGATTACTTAATTAGTAAGGAATTATTTTTTGAGGATAAAAAAAAAGTTGATGATTTATTTTATTCTTTCCCTTATGCAGATTTATCTATAAAAAAGAATGGTGGAAAGAGTATGTATTATTTAACCCAAAAATTCAAGGTTTCAAAGGAATTTCCTAACTCAAATTAAATTTAAAATTGATTAAAAATGTTGATGAAATTCAACATAATCAACACTATAAAAAAGGAGAAGAACTCCAAGTTTGTAGATACTGGTATTAATGGGAGGCCCCCAGATGACTAGTTCATTTTTAATTGAAAATGATATCAATTGAAGAATGCAAAAAGATTTTAAATAAAAATAGAGAGCAAAAATTAAGTATTCAACAAGTTGAACAAATAAGAGCGCAACTTTATGAATTATCAGAAATAATTTATCAATTAAACCAATCAGAAAATGAAGAACCAACTTCAAGGCAAAACGGCTATTCTATACCGGAGGGTTAGTACCATAGAACAAAAACTTTTGGGTGGAAGTTTGAATGCCCAGCAGAATAGTCTTAAAGAATTCTGTAAAAGAAACCAAATTGAAATTCTGGCAGAATTTGAAGAAGACCATTCAGCTAAAACCTTTAATAGACCTGCCTGGAAAAAGCTTCATGCTTATGCCAAGGAAAATAAATCTAATGTAGATTTTGTATTGGTGTTTGAATGGGATAGGTTTTCAAGAAATGCATATGAGGCTTTAGGGACGATTGAGGAATTTCAAAAGTTAGGTATTGAGATAAACTGCCCAGATAAGTGGATTGATTTTGATAATTCTGATCAAATCATCATGAAGTTATTTTATTTTGGTATTCCAGAGGTTGATAATAAAAAAAGAAGTGAAAAAGTAAGAATAGGAATGCGCCAGGGATTAAAGGAGGGGAGATGGAATCGTAGTATACCACTTGGCTATGTAAAAGGGAGAGATCTGAATTTTAAGCCACTTATGAAGCCTGACCATATAAAGGCACCATTACTAAAAGAGTTATTTGAAGAATTTTCCAAGGGAGCGATCAATCAAAGTGATGTTCTAAAAAGCTCAAGATTTAAAGCCTTAAAATTATCTAAAAGTAATCTAAGTAGAATCTTGCAGAATATTACCTATACTGGAAGAATCATTGTCCCTGCCTACCAAAATGAGCCTGAAAGAATCGTACAAGCTTTGCATGAGCCAATTGTAGACATTCAAACCTATAATCAAGTACAGTTAATTTTAAATAAAAATAGCAAGATTAAATCGCAAAAGAATAAGAACCATGACTCATTTGTCTTGAGAGGATATTTAACATGCTGTAAGTGTGGTGCGAATTTAACCGGTAGTGCTTCAAGAAGTAAAACAGGCAAAAGGCATTACTATTACCATTGTAACTCTAAATTAGGTTGCAATGAACGATTTAGGGTAAGCCTTGCTGATTTAAAGTTACAGGAGTATTTATATCAATTAAAGCCAAAGG
>JBJOIA010000029.1:0-5968 GCA_046047395.1 Bacteroidota bacterium
TTTTTTTGAAAAATTCAATTTCTTGGTGATACCATAAATGGCAATTCCGTCAATTAAAAATGCCAAAATATAATGAAATCTAAACCATCGTAAATTTAAATTATTGAATAAATGTGGAAAAATTTCAAATGAATTAATGTCTTTAGTAGGATAATCAATTTTTAATTCAAATGGATTTATTGAATAGAATAAACCTAATTGAACAGATTGAATAAAAATAAAAGAACCAAAAAATAATAGGGCGATAAGTTTATCAAAAATGCTGAGGGAGATGAATTTTTCGTGGAAAGTCTGAATATTTCTACCAACTAATTTAAAGGCAGAAGTACTTTTTGATGGAATTTTCAAACTTGAAAAATTTAAAAATATATGGAAAGCCCCAGCAATTAAAACAGAAGCTAGAACCCAAAATCCTTTTTTTGATTCAAGATTTAAAAAATTCAGTAAATTTTCAGAAGTTAAAATGATACCTGAATAGGAAATAAAAAAAAGCATAAAAAGCTCCTCAAAGGTTTTATTAGAGATTTTAGATGCTAACCGTAGGTTTATTAACAAAAAGCTTATGAAATAAATGAATAACATTATAAAAGGGATTCTTTTTGTTTTAAAATCCGATACAAATTAGTTAAATTTATAATGAATTACTTCATAATTATCAAAAACCTTTAATTTATTAGTATGGCAGACATGAATTCTCCTGAAGATGTGAAATATGACGACAGTAGTATTCGCTCTTTAGATTGGAAGGAACATATTCGATTAAGACCCGGTATGTATATCGGTAAATTAGGCGATGGTTCTTCTGCAGATGATGGAATCTATGTTTTAGTAAAAGAAATTGTTGATAACTCAATCGATGAACATATGATGGGTCATGGGAAAGTTATTGAAGTAAAAATTTCAGATTATCGCGTTGAAGTAAGAGATTATGGTAGAGGAATTCCTTTAGGTAAAGTAATAGATTGTGTTTCCAAAATCAATACCGGAGGAAAATACGATTCAGGTGCCTTTCAAAAATCAGTAGGTTTAAATGGGGTTGGTACAAAAGCAACCAATGCCCTTTCAAACTATTTTCGTGTTCAATCTTTTAGAGATGGACAAACCAAATGGGCAGAATTTGAAAAAGGAAATTTAGTTTCAGAATCAAAAGATGGAGAAAGCACAAATTCAAAAAACGGTACTTTTACGTGTTTTGAACCAGATAATACAGTTTTTAAGAATTTTCATTTCATTCCACAATATTTAGATTCTCTATTTTGGAATTACGCCTATTTAAATGCCGGACTGACCATTTCTTTTAATGGACAAAAATATTTTTCTCAACATGGATTATTTGATTTATTATCTAAAAAAACAAAAGAGGAAGAGAATAGATATCCAATTATTCATTTAAAAGGGAATGATATTGAGGTTGCTATGACTCACAATAATCAATATGGTGAGGAATATTATTCTTTTGTAAACGGACAAAATACTACTCAGGGAGGTACGCATTTGGCTGCTTTTAGAGAGGCTATTGTAAAAACTGTTAGAGAATTTTATAAAAAGGATTTTGATCCTTCTGATATTCGTGCGAGTATTGTTGGTTCTATTGCAATTCGAGTTCAGGAACCTGTTTTTGAGTCTCAAACAAAAACAAAATTAGGGTCTACGAATATTTCACCAGATCCGAGTTCCCCTTCTGTCAGAGCTTTTGTAGGAGATTTTTTAAAAACGGAATTAGATAATTTCTTACATAAAAATCCTCAAACTGCCGATGCTTTACTAAAAAGAATTCTGCAATCAGAGAGAGAAAGAAAAGATATTGCCGGTATTAAAAAATTAGCTAATGAAAGAGCTAAAAAAGCAAATCTTCATAATAAAAAATTAAGAGATTGCAGAGTACATTTAACTGATGATAAGGTGGAAACAAATAAGGAATCTACCTTATTTATTACAGAGGGAGACTCTGCTTCCGGAAGTATCACAAAATCCAGGGATGTTCAATTACAAGCAGTATTTTCATTAAGAGGTAAACCTCTTAACTCTTTTGGGCTAACCAAGAAAATTGTATATGAGAATGAAGAATTCAATCTTTTACAACATGCCTTAGATATTGAGGATTCATTAGATAATTTAAGATATAATAAAATAGTTATTGCCACTGATGCAGATGTGGATGGTATGCATATTCGTTTATTAATTTTAACCTTCTTTTTACAATTTTTCCCAGATTTGGTAAGAAATGGACATCTTTATATTCTTGAAACTCCTTTATTTAGAGTCAGAAATAAAAAGGAAACTATTTATTGTTATTCCGATGAGGAAAGAAGAAATGCCATTGAAAAATTAGGTCCAAAACCAGAAATAACTCGTTTTAAGGGATTGGGTGAGATTTCTCCTGAGGAATTTGGTCTTTTTATTGGGGAAGATATTAGATTGGAGCCGGTTTTATTAGATAAAAATCAGACTATCTCACAATTATTAAAATACTATATGGGTAAAAATACTCCGGAACGCCAGAAATTTATTATTGATAATCTAAAAGTGGAAAAGGACTTGGAAGATAGACTATTGGCTTAAAAATATAGTTCCAATAATTGTCTTAATTCTTTCTCAGTTTTTAAATTATTTAAATCTTGAGCTAATTTAATGCCTTCTGTTAAAATTTTTTCTGCATGTTCCTCTTGTTCAATATCAATTAGATATTTACCAAAGGTATAATAATTTGGAAGGTAGTCAGAAAAAGTTTCATATATATAATTGAATATTTTTTCTGCCTCTGGATTATTTTCTTTTTGATATTCTAAAGCAAGTAAATAGTGATTGAATGGGTCAGAGGAATTTTTTTCTATTTCTTTCTTTAATATTTCTTTTCTATTCATGATAAATTTTGTATTTTAGTATGCAAGCATAACAATTTAAAGATATGAAAATACTTGTTTGTTTAACGGTTGTACCAGATACTACCAGTAAAATTACAACAGATTCTTCAGGTTTTAATATAAATTATGAAGGATTAACTATGATAATTGGTCCATATGATGAATATGCGCTTTCAAGGGCGATAGAAATCAAAGAATCCAATGGAGCGATAGTTGATATCCTACATGTAGGAGAAGCAAATTCAGAGCCTATTTTAAAAAAAGCCCTGGCTTTGGGAATAGATAATGCCTTTAGAGTCAATATTAATCCAACTGACTCTAACCAAGCTGCTGCTGAAATTGTCAATTTCCTCAATAAAAACTCTTATGATTTAATATTATTTGGAAAAGAATCAATTGATTTTAATTCAGCTATGGTACATCATTTGGTGGGAAAACATTTAGGTATAAATGTTTATAATCCTGTTATGAAATTAGAAGTGGAAGGTGATAAATTAAGGATCACGACGGAAATTTCTAATGGTAAAGCTGATTTGGAAATTGGACTTCCGGTAATTTTAGGATGTCAGGAACCAATTGCAGAATGGAAAATTCCGACGATGAGAGGAATTATGATGGCTAGAACTAAATCAATTAATATAATTGAACCAAGTTCTACTTCTTCAAAGACCCTACTATCCTCTTCTCAGGTAATTAAAGAAAGGGAAAAAAAGGTGATCTCTCAGGAAAATGCCGGGGATTTAATTGATATATTAAAAGCTAACAATATAATAAATTAGCCATGGAAAAGATTTTAGTAATTTCAGAGATTAAAAATGGTTCATTACCGAAAGAAATTTCATTAGCTGTAGCTAAACTTGAAAGTCAATTCCAGATAGATTATTATTTAATAGGTAATATTGAATCAGGAATTGATTTAATTGGTGCCAATATAAACCAAGTTGTATTTATTGAAAATAGTTTAAATTTCAATTTAAGTTTTAATAATGAAATAACTGGTTATCAATATATTATATCGAATAGTAGTTTAATAATTGACGAATTAACAACCTCAATTTCAATTAATAATAATATTCCAATTTTTGCTAAGATCATCAATTTTGAAATTGAATCAAATAGAATTAAGACTTTTAAACAATCCATATTTTCAGGAAAGGCTACCCAAACCTCCTCTCCTACTATTAATTCATTTATCTTATCTATTTCAAAATTATTTGAAGGCGAACTAGGTTCAGACACTCATCAAACAATTTCAAAAAATGAAATTGGTGAATTGGAAATTTCAAGTAATTCAAATGAGAAATTATTAAATACAAATTTAATTGGTGACGGAATTAATTTAGAGGATGCAGCAATTGTTGTTGGGGCTGGTAGAGGAATGAAGGCAAAAGAAAATTGGGGAATTATAGAAGAATTAGCCAGAAAATTAGGTGCAGCTACTGCATGCTCTAAACCGGTATCAGATTTAGATTGGCGTCCCCATCATGAGCATGTTGGTCAAACTGGTGTAAAAATTGCCCCTAATTTATATATTGCATGTGGAATCTCTGGGGCAGTACAACATTTAGCTGGAGTGAATGGATCAAAAACGATTGTTGTAATCAATAATGACCCTGAGGCTCCTTTTGCAAAAAATGCAGATTATATTATTCAGGGGGATTTATTTAAGGTAATTCCAGAATTATTAAATAAGCTTAATTAAATAGTAATTTGATTAAAATTTATTTAAATTTGAATCTGAAAAATATTAAATAATTTGGAGAAATTATCTATAGAATCAGTCAGTCCAAGCAACCTTGGTTCAAATTCGTATATTATTTTATTTAGAACTGAGGAGTCGAATAAATTATTCCCTATTATAGTGGGCGCTCATGAAGCTCAAATTATTTCTGTTTTTATGGAAAATCTAACCATAAAGCGTCCAGTAACCCATCAATTATTTTTAAATTTTATTAATTTATTAAAATATAAGGTTGAAAAGGTTTTAATTTATCATTTTGAAGAAGGTATATTTTATTCAAAAATATATTTTAATAACGGAGAACAAGAACTTAATTTAGATTCTCGTCCATCTGATGCAATTGCATTGGCTATCAAGATGGATGCCCCAATCTATATCAATAAAAATATTTTGAATGAAATAAATATTGATGAGGAGGAAGTCAATAGGATTCAGGAGGAAAATGCTAAAGAAGCAGAGGAAATGGAAAATGACGAGGAAGATTTGGAAGAACAGTTAAAACAAGCCTTAGAAAATGAGGATTATGAATTAGCTGTTAAGATTAGAGATAAAATGAATAAAAAAGAAAATTAGAATGAAATTAACAAAGACAAAACCTAATTCAACAGGCACGATTTTACTTATTTCCCTAACAAGTATGTGCTTAATTATTGCTTTTTTTATTCAACTTTTATCAGGTTTAAATGCTATTTCTAAAGATTTAAGTAGCCAGTTGAAAATATATGTATATATTGAAGATGGATTAAAAGATTTTGAAAATAATCGTCTAATTAAATCATTGAATTCTTTAAATTTTATTGATAAAGATAATAATGGTAAATTATTAATGGAATATACCTCTAAAGAGGAAATTGCCAAGGAATTCTTACAATCTACTAAAGAAGATTATAAAAGTTTGTTAGGGGATGAAAATCCGTTTAGAGATATGTATACCATTTCAATCCCTTCTGAGAAACAATCGGATAGTTTGTATAGGGTTTATTCCAAAATATTAGAGGAAATACCTGGGGTGTATGAAGTAACTTACCCGAATAATTATTTGAGTTTATTAACAGATAAAAGTTCAAGTTTAACTTATATCGTAATATTTATATCAGCAGTTTTACTTTCCTTAATTTATCTTCAAATTTCGAATTATATTAAGTTCGTAATGGAAAATAATAAGTTGATTTTAAAGTCTATGCAATTATTAGGTTCTACCGACTGGTTTATAAAAAAGCCATATTTAGGAAAAATGTTTAAAAATTCCTTATTTTCCAGTGGGATTTCAGTAGTTTTATTATTAGGCTTATATTATTATTTATCAAATACCTACCCTGATATTTCAGGATTTTTATTGTCGCAGTCCAATTTATTTATGGTT
>JBJOIA010000030.1:0-5431 GCA_046047395.1 Bacteroidota bacterium
TTTTATCAATTGATTTTTTTCTAAAAAGGTTATTGAGCATATTAAATTATTTTTTTTTGAAAAATTAAGAATTAATTATCCAATTTCACAATTTTTTATTTATTCAAAGAATTCTTAACCCCAATTTCACAAAATAAAATTTAAATTAGCCCAGAACCTTATTAATTTATCTCTGGTCTCATCTGCGGGAAGAAAATCACTTCTTGAATGGAGGCATTATTCGTCATCAACATGGTCAAACGGTCAATTCCAATACCAATTCCCGAAGTAGGCGGCATAGCATATTCCAATGCTCTAATAAAATCATTGTCCATTGCCATGGCTTCATCATCCCCTTTTTCTGCTAATTTTAATTGATCTTCAAATCTTTCTCTTTGATCCTGAGGGTCATTTAATTCTGTATAGGCGTTTGCCACTTCTTTTCCGTTGATGAATAATTCAAAACGCTCTACCAATCCTTCCTCACTACGATGCTTTTTAGTTAAAGGAGACATTTCAACAGGATAGTCAATGATAAAGGTAGGTTGAATTAAATGATGCTCTACCTTTTCTCCAAATAATTCATCGATTAATTTACCCTTGCCCATTTCTTTAGTAACCTCAATACCGAATTCTTTACATTTAATTCCTAATTCTTCTTCTGAAAGGGCATTAACATCTATTCCCGTATGCTTTTCAATGGCTTGAACGATGGATAATCTTTCAAATTTTCCACCAAATTCAATTAAATTTTCTCCAACTTGAACTTGCGTGTTTCCATGTAATGCCTTTGCTACATTATTAAATATTTTTTCTGTATAATCCATCATCCAGAAATAATCTTTGTAGGCAACGTAAAATTCTAATGAAGTAAATTCAGGATTATGAGTTCTATCCATTCCTTCATTTCGGAACATTTTTCCAAATTCATAAACTCCATCAAAACCTCCAACTATCAATCTTTTCAAATATAATTCATTGGCAATTCTTAGATATAAAGGCATATCCAAGGTATTATGATGCGTAATGAATGGTCTAGCAGCTGCCCCACCATGAATAGGTTGTAAAATTGGAGTTTCAACTTCTAACCAACCCTCAGAATCAAACATCGAACGCATAGTAGAAATTATTTTAGCCCTCTTTTGGAAATAATCCTTTACCTTGGAATTTACAATTAAATCTACATAACGCTGTCTAAACCTCAATTCTGGATCTGAAATCGCATCAAAGGTTTGTCCATCCGCTTCCTTTACAATTGGTAAAGGACGAATTGATTTAGACAATAAAGTATATTCTTTAACATGGACGGAGGTCTCTCCCATTTTCGTTTTAAAAACGTGGCCTTTTACCCCTACAATATCTCCAATATCCAATAGTTTTTTGAATACTGTATTATACATTGTTTTATCCTCACCCGGACAAATCACATCTCTATTAAAATAAAGCTGAATTTTTCCCTCAGAATCTTGTAAAACAGCAAACGAGGCATTCCCCATGATCCTAAACGACATTAATCTACCTGCTAAGCAAACGTCTTGGAAATTATTTTCCTCTTCAGAATATTCCTCCAAAACCTGTTTCGAATGAACATTTACTGGATATAAAGGTGCTGGATAGGGATCTATCCCAAGATTCTTTAACTCTTCTACTTTTTGTCTTCTCAGTAATTCCTGTTCGCTTAATGACATGTCGTTTCGTTTGGTAAAATGATTTGCAAAATTAGGAAAAAAATGGTTATTTGAGAAAACCTTTATCTAATTTAAGCCATGAAAATAAAAATTCTTGTTTTGATCATTTTTCCATTTCTTTTAAATGGCCAAATTCAAAAAAATGAATTTATTTATCTAAATGCCCCTTTTCCATCTTGTCATGCCTCCACCCTTGAAGAAATTCCTGGAGGTTTAATTGCAGCATGGTTTGGAGGAAAACATGAAAAAAACCCTGATGTAGGGATTTGGACAAGTAGGTTTCAGAATGGAAAATGGTCTGAACCAATAGAAGTGGCAAATGGTATTCAAAATGCAAATCTTCGTTATCCTACCTGGAATCCAGTTTTATTTCAATGGCCAAACGGAGATTTATTATTGTTTTATAAGGAAGGACCCGCACCCGATGAATGGTGGGGAATGATGAAACGTTCCAAAGACAATGGAAAATCGTGGTCTGAGGCCGAAAAACTTCCGAAAAATATCATTGGTCCTGTAAAAAACAAACCAGAAATGATTGGTAAAACCCTATTATCCCCTTCAAGCACAGAAGACAAAGGATGGAGATTGCATATGGAATTTACAGAGGACCAAGGAAAAACTTGGACTAGAACGGCCATGTTGAATGCAAGGAAGGATGCTGCCATTCAACCCAGTATTTTAAAATTAAAAGACGGAAGACTTTCCTTGGTTTGTCGCTCAAAAACTGGTTTTATTTTACAATCATTTTCTAATGATAATGGAAAAACTTGGACGAAATTGAGTAAAACTAATTTATTGAATCCAAACTCAGGTATTGATGCTGTGAGTTTAAAAGATGGCAGGCACCTTATTGTTTATAATCCTACAACAGAAAAAACGGGGAATAGAGGTATTTTGGCAGTTGCTATTTCTGAGGATGGATTGACCTGGAAAAATATTATTGAATTAGAAAATGAAATGGGCTCAGAATTCTCCTATCCAGCTATCATTCAAACATCAGATGGCAATATTCATATTACCTATACATGGAAAAGGCAAAAAATTAAACATGTTATTTTAGATATTAATAAAATATGATTGATGGGTTAATTTTATTTTTTTATTTGGCCTTTGTTTTATTTTTAGGATGGAAATTTTCCGATAAAAATCAAAATATAGAGGATTATTCCGTTTCGAAAGGGAAAATTCCAACTTGGGCTCTCGGACTTAGTTTTTATGCCACTTTTTTATCTGCTATTACTTTTTTGGGAGATCCTGGGAGGTCTTTTATGACGAATTGGAATGCATTTGCATTTAGTTTATCCATTCCTTTTGCTGCCTATTTTGCTAATAAATATTTTATTCCCTTTTATAAAAGCCAATCCTCCCCTTCAGCTTATGGCCATTTGGAAAAAAGATTTGGAAGATGGGCTACGATATACCCCATGGTTTGTTTTATTCTTACCCAATTGGCAAGAATGGGAACCATATTTTTCGCAATGAGCCTGGTAATTCATCGATTTACCAACTGGAATATCGAAGTTATTATGATCATTATTGCTGGAACTATTATCTTTTATTCTTTTTTAGGAGGAATAAGAGCAATAATATGGACTGAAGTTGCTCAATCCATAATTAAAACTCTTGGTGCAATCATCATATTGGCAATCATCTTTACAAAAGTAGATTTTAATCAAATAATCGATATCGCAAAAGAAAACAATAAATTTAGTCTTGGAAGTTTTGATTTAGATTTTGGAAAATCCAGCTTTTGGACCGTCTTTTTGTATGGATTCTTTATTAATTTGACGAATTTTGGAGTCGACCAAAATTATATACAGCGATATCATACAGCACCCAACAATCAGGAAGCGGCAAAATCTGTTTGGGCAGTAGCCTATTATTATATTCCTGTTTCTTTTTTGTTCTTTTTTATTGGAACATCCTTATATGGCTATTATTCTGTAAATCCAGATGAACTGATTGCTTTAAAGCAAGAATATGGGGCCGATGGAATTGGAGACAAGGTCTTACCAGATTTTATTCAAAATCATGTTCCAATGGGTTTTAAAGGATTGATTATAGCAGCACTTTTATCAGCAGGAATGTCGGCCATATCGAATGGAATTAATAGCTCTGCCACTATAATTATGAATGATTTTGTTCGAAATAAATTTAATTCTCCTGAAAAAAAATTAAAAGCCATCCGATTAATTTCCCTAATTATTGGGTTAATGGGCTTAGGATTCGGGCTCTTGATGATTGGAATTAAAAGCATTTTAGAAACATGGTGGATATTATCAGGAATTTTTGCCTCTGGAATGTTGGGCTTATTTTTACTAGCCATTATGAATAAAAATATCGGACCACGGACAGCAATTATCAGTACACTAGTGGGAATAATTTCTGTTGTATATCTTAGTATTCAATCTTTTCTTCCAAAAGAATTTCAATTTAACCTTGACCCAAAATTGAGTATTGTTTTCGGAACGGTATTAATGGTTTTAATAGGAAAATTCATTTCAATGCTTTTTAAAGGCAAAAAAAAATAAAGAGGTAGAACAAAAATTCATTAAAAAATGTTAAAAAAGAAATTTTAGAGAATTTTTGCTCTTAATTTTTAGTTAAATTAGTGTAATCATTTAAGAATTAAAATATTTAATAAAAATGGAAATCAAAAATCAAATTAAAATGTTGTCAGCGGTGGCATTATTGTCGAGTGGATTAACATTAGGTGCCTACCATTTATTTAATTTTAGTGGGAATCAAGGAGTAACAAATTCTCAGAGTGCTTTCACAAATGTTATTAACTCAACGGCCGTCCCGGGAAATCCAGGTGAATTTTCTTATGCTGCTGAAAAATCTACACCTGCTGTGGTGCATATTAAAGTAAAGGCAAAAGTACAACAAAGGGGATATTCAAATCCATTTGATGACTTTTTCAGTTTCGGAAATCCATTTGAAAATAGAAGGGAGCCTCAAATTCAAGAGGGATCAGGGTCAGGGGTAATCATTTCAGAAGATGGCTATATCGTAACAAATAACCATGTAATTGAAGACGCAGAGGAGGTAAAGGTAATTTTAAATAATAAAAAGGAATATGAAGGAAAAGTAATATCAACCGATCCAAGCTCTGATATTGCAGTAGTAAAGATTGATGGAAAAGATTTACCTTTCCTAAATTTTGGGGATTCAGATAATATTAAAGTAGGAGAATGGGTTTTGGCAGTAGGAAATCCCTTTAATTTAGAGTCCACCGTTACAGCGGGTATTATATCAGCCAAAGGTAGAAGCAATATTATTGGACAAAATTCGCGAACAAATAATGGATCTTCTCTTGCGGCCTTGGAATCATTTATACAAACAGATGCAGCAGTTAATCCTGGAAACTCAGGTGGAGCATTGGTAAATTTAAATGGAGAATTAATTGGTATTAATACCGCAATTTATTCTAGAACAGGCCAATTTGCGGGTTATTCATTTGCAGTACCCGTTAGTATTGTAAAAAAAGTATCTTCAGATTTAATCAAATATGGAAATGTTCAGAGAGGCTTCTTGGGAATTACTTTCGGACAAGTTAATTCTGATTTAAAATCACAAAAAGATTTAAAAGTTGACTTTGGTGCGTACGTAAATGGATTTGCAGAAAATTCTGCTGCCAAAGATGCAGGTGTAAAAATCAACGATGTAATTACTGAGATTGATGGTGTAAAAATTACTGAAACGGCGAAATTAGTGGAAATGATTGGGAGAAAAAGACCGGGAGAAAAGGTAAATTTAAAAAT
>JBJOIA010000031.1:0-4407 GCA_046047395.1 Bacteroidota bacterium
ATTACTGCTTTAGATTGAATGGTATAATTTTCTCCAGTAATTTCATCCCTTAGGATTAAATTAAATTTAGATTGCTTTTTCTTCAAAGAAACCAATGAGGTATAATTCAAACAAATGGCGCCTAATTTTTGGGCTGAAAATATAATACTTAAATTATATCTTGCATCATTCATTTGTCCATCATAATATAGGATACCTCCTACCATGCCTTGGGTGTTCATTCCTGGACAAATTTCTTTCACCTTAGAATTCGTTAGGAATCGGGAGGATTTAAGATTGGTAGAACCTGCCAATAAATCATAGATTTTCATCCCGATGCCATAATAAATTTTTTCAAAAATTGAATAACAAGGGGTTATTAGGGCAAGTGGCTTACTTAAATGAGGAGCATTGTTAATCATGTTTTTTCTTTCATGCAATGCTTTATAAACCATTTTCAATTGGGAAAAATCAAATTTCTTAACTGCTTGTTCTAAATACCTTACTCCGCCATGAATTAATTTAGTGGATTTTGAAGAGGTTTGAGATGCAAAATCACCTTTTTCTACTAATAAAACTTTATAACCTCGAAGAGCGGCATCCAAAGCAATGCCTGAACCGCTGGCACCACCTCCAACAACCAGTAAATCGAAGTTTTGATTTTTTAAACTATTTAGGCTTGTATTTCTCAATTTTTCAAATAATTAATTAAACATTTAAGTAAACAAATTTAAGTTTTTTTAAATTTATGGCGAAAAGATTTGGGAAATATTACCACAAATTAACAAGATTTTATAATTTTGCAGACCCTTGTAAATTTTTTAGGGAAATTAAAGTTTAAATTCCTGATTTAGGAACAGTTATGGCAAAAAAAGATTTAAAAGAATCCATTGAAATTATCGAAAGCCCGGAGGCTTTGAGAGAAGAGGTTACAAAATTTGAAAAAACTATTGAAAAAAATAGTAAGACGATTTATATCATTGCAGGAATTGCTGTGATTGGGTTGGCTGCTTTTTTCGGAAATAAATATTATCAAAATTCACAAGCAGAGGCTGGAGAGAAGAAATTGTTTTCTGCGGTATATGCCTTTGAAGCTGATTCCTTAAACACTGCAAACCAGGAATTATTAGCTATTTCCGATGAATTTGGAGGATCTACTCAAAATTTAGCTGATTTTTATTTAGGTGTTTCTTATATGAAACAAGGAAGATTTAATGATGCAATTGAAAAATTAAAGAATTTTGAAAGTGGAGATTTATTAGTCCAAGCAAGAGCTTATGCTTTAATAGGTGATTGTTATATGGAAACTAAGGCCTATTCGGAGGCAATCCCTTATTTGGTTAAGGCATCTGAATATAAGCCAAATGATACCTTCACTCCAGGTTATTTATTGAAATTAGCGATTGCTTATGAAGCAAATGAAGATAATCAGGAGGCAATTGAAACATATTCAAAAATTATAGATAACTACCCTATTGCTCCTGAAGCTATGGCTGCAAAGAAATATAAGGGAATGTTGGAGAGCGCATCAGATGTCATCAGCAAATAAAAATCTTAGTGAATTCAATTCAGAAGGTTTACCAGATATTAGCAACAAGAAATTTGGTATAGTTGTATCTGAGTGGAACGAAGAAATAACGGAGGCCTTATATCAAGGAGCTTATGATACGCTTATTGAAAAAGGTGCAAAACCGAAAAATATTATTCGTGTGAATGTTCCTGGTAGTTTTGAATTAACATTAGGTGCTCAAAAATTAGCTTCAAAATCAAAAATAGATGCTGTTATAACTATTGGATGTATCATTCAAGGAGAAACTAAACATTTTGATTTTATAGCTCATGCAGTAGCTCAGGGCATTACTAATGTGAATTTAAAATTTGATAAACCCGTAATATTTGGAGTTCTAACTCCAGACAATATGCAGCAAGCACTGGATAGAGCAGGAGGAAAGCATGGAAATAAGGGTGTTGAGGCTGGAATCACAGCGATAAAAATGTTGAATTTGTAAATTTATCCTATATGCAAGTTTGGAAATTCGGGGGTACGTCGGTTGGAAAACCAGAACGTATGCATTCCATAAAAAAATTAATTACAGAAGATAATAAGTCTAAAATTGTGGTACTTTCTGCACTATCTGGAAGTACTAATTCTCTTATTTCTATTTCTGAATCCGTTAAAAAAAGAGAAATTGGTGAGGCTAATATAATAATTGAAAATTTATATCAGCATTATCAAACTTTCCTATCTGAATTATATTCTACAGCAGAAGGTTTAGAAAAAGGGAAAGCTATTGTGGAAAAGGAATTTTCAAGGATTAAGGAATTAATTCAAATTGAACCTTATTCGGTAAAACAAGAAAAGGAAATGGTGGCTATGGGAGAATTGCTTTCTACTCAAATGTTCACGGCTTATCTTGAAGAAGAAAAGGTTGAGGTAAAATTAATTCCAGCATTGGAATACATGGTAATCGATGGAGATGGAGAGCCTATTCTAAAGAAAATTGAAGAAAAAATTAAGGTTCAATTAGATCTTAATAATGACCGATTGATTTATATCACGCAAGGATTTATTTGTAGAAATCCTGAGGGAGAAATTGATAATTTAAAAAGAGGGGGATCGGATTATACTGCTTCATTAGTTGGTGCAGCGATTTTGGCAGAAGAAGTTCAAATTTGGACGGATATCGATGGTATGCATAATAATGATCCAAGAATTGTAAAGAAAACCTTCCCGATTCGTGAATTATCCTTTGAAGAAGCGGCAGAATTAGCCTATTTTGGGGCAAAAATTTTACATCCAAGTACAATTACTCCTTCTAAAATCAAAGGTGTACCCGTAAGACTAAAAAATACCATGGAGCCTCAAGCTTATGGTACCTTGATATCTGAAAAAACCAATAATGTTGAGTTCAAAGCAATTGCTGCGAAGGATGATATTACAGCAATTTATATCCATTCTACAAGGATGTTAAATGCTTATGGATTTTTAAGAAAAGTTTTCGAAATATTTGAAAAATATAAGACTCCTGTAGACATGATTACCACTTCGGAGGTATCTGTTTCTGTGACAATCGACAATACCAAAAATTTCGATAAAATCATGGCTGATTTAAGCGAATTCTCAGATTTAGAGGAATGCGATTCAAATCAAGTTATTATTTGTATTGTTGGAAACTTCAGTGCTGATAAGGAAGGTATTGCGATAAAGGTATTAAAAGCAATGGAAAATATTCCAATAAGAATGATTTCTTATGGTGCTTCTGAGCATAATATTTCTATCTTAGTAGATGCAAAATACAAAGCAGATGCATTAAATGCATTGAATGACGGATTATTCTTTTAAAAAATTATGTTAAGTATTCATTATATTAAGTCTAATTTTGAAAAAACCCTAAAAGGTTTAGAGAAGAAAAATTTTCCAAATGCCCAATTTGTGGTAGAGGAAATTTTAGCTTTGGATGAGCAAAGAAAAAAACTTCAGCAAGAAGTGGAACTAGCTCAAGAACAATCCAATTCTATTTCTCGTTCAATTGGAGAATTAATGAAAACTGGACAGGTTGAAGAGGCAAATGCCAAGAAAGTCCAGACAACCGAATTAAAAGAAAAAATAAAAAATCTGGGAGAGGAAATTAAAGTTGCGGAAGAAAAAGTATTTAATTTTCTTGTTAGCCTTCCCAATCTTCCGCATGAATCCGTTCCTGCTGGTAGAACTGCAGAAGATAACGAAGTAGTCTTAACTCATGGAAATACACCAAAATTACATGAAACCGCCCTTCCACATTGGGATTTAATCAAAAAACTAGATATTATTGATTTTGACTTAGGAGTGAAGATCTCTGGTGCAGGTTTTCCTGTTTATAAAGGGAAAGGTGCTAGATTACAAAGGGCTCTTATCAATTTCTTTTTAGACCAAGCTATTGAAAATGGCTATAAAGAAGTGCAACCTCCTATTTTAATAAATGAAGATTCTGGGTTTGGGACCGGACAATTGCCAGACAAAGAGGGTCAAATGTATGTAACAAAAGAAGAAGGCCTGTATTTAATCCCAACGGCAGAGGTTCCAATTACGAATTTATTTAGAGATGAAATAATTGACATTAAAGACCTTCCTATAAAAGTGGCAGGACATACTCCTTGTTTTAGAAGAGAAGCAGGTTCTTGGGGCGCGCATGTTCGTGGTTTAAATCGATTACATCAATTTGATAAAGTTGAAATCGTACAAATTACCAAGCCAGAAAATTCTTATCAAACCTTGGAAGAAATGTCTTCTTATGTTCAAGGCTTATTACAAAAATTAGGATTACATTATCGTGTTTTACGTTTATGTGGTGGAGACATGAGTTTTGCTTCTGCTCTAACTTATGATATGGAAGTTTGGTCTGCCGCACAAGAAAGATGGTTGGAAGTAAGTTCTGTTTCAAATTTTGA
>JBJOIA010000032.1:0-14149 GCA_046047395.1 Bacteroidota bacterium
AATAACATTAAAAATTGCATCAGAAATTTTGGAAATTACCCCATCCCCACCTATTGATTCATAATTTTTTTTTAAATTATTTTCAATATTTTCTAGTGTAATAGGCTCTCCCCTCATTTGCATTTTATCCGTTGTAGTTTCTGCATAAGGGGTAACAATTAATACAATAAGATAAATCCATAAACCAAAGCCAAAAGGAATTAATAATAATAGGGCAGCAATTCTTAGGATAGCAATATCCCAACCAGTATAGGCGGAAATTCCCGAAATTACCCCTCCTATCACCTTATTCTCCCTATCCCTAAAAAATTTTTTTATTTTGGGCATTGGATTTACATTTACCTCCTCCGAAGGTACGGCAATCCAACAAATTATATAGGCCCAGAAAATGAAATTTCCAATATGCATTAAAGGTAATAATCCTAAAAAGCCTAATAAAAATAGGATTCTTAAAATTGTTACATCAAAGGATAAATAATTCGCTAATCCAGCAATCACACCACCTATTTTTTTATTTGTACTATCCCGTCTGAATTTTCTATTATTTTCTGAATTAGAATCCTGATTCGCCCCCTGCTTATAGGTTTGAGAATCTGCCTCTTGAGGATTTTCAAATTCTTGAAAATCTGCTACAGTTCCCATGATGGAAATGACTTCCCTAACATTTTCTTGACTAATTGCCTCAGTTTTGGACTTTTCCTTAAAAGAAATAAACTTTTCAGCAATTCTATATTCTATGTCTTCTATTATTTCAAGAGATCCCTCCATTTTTGAGAAATAGGATTTTATAGAATTCAAATAATTTTCCAAATTCTTGTAGGCATCCTCTTCGATATAAAAAACTTGACCGGCGATAACGATTGATATGGTCTTTTTCATTTTAGTTAATTTTTCTTTTTTTGATGAATTTTTTTAACAGAATCCACTAGGTCAGACCAAGTGGCATCTAGCTCAGATAAGAATATTTCACCCTTAGGGGTAAGAGAAAAATATTTTCTTGGAGGACCAGAATTGGACTCCACCCATTTGTATTCCAAAAGTTCAGCATTTTTCAACCTTGTTAATAAGGGGTATAAAGTTCCTTCAACCACCATCATTTTGGCTGAAGTTAATTCTTCAATAAGATTCGAAGAATATGCCTCTCCTCTAGAAATAATGCGCAAAATACAGTATTCCAAGACACCCTTTCTCATCTGTATTTTTGTATTTTCTATTTCCATGGTATTATTGTTTA
Organism: Bacteroidota bacterium; assembly: GCA_046047395.1. Lineage (GTDB taxonomy): Bacteria > Bacteroidota > Bacteroidia > Cytophagales > Spirosomataceae > CAZVFE01. Next base: position 1,235 of record JBJOIA010000032.1, read on the forward strand.
CAGCACAAAGATATCAAATAGTACTATGTAATGCAAGGTACTTTATAAATTTTTTTTTTGATTTATGGGAAAATGGTGATTATATTGTATAAATGTATGATTTATTAGTTTGAATGAAATCGGTATTTAGAGAAATAAGTCTTCCTAGTAGATTTTATAACCGTGAAACGCTATTGCAAATTGGTTTTATTGCAGTAAGTGTTTTTATGGCCACTTTTTCTTGGATTTTTACCGACAATTTAGTGTCAAAATTGGAGGAAAGAGAAAAGCAGCAAATAGAATTATATGCTGAGACGATCCGTTATGTAATGACGAGTGAGAATAGTCAGGATATAAATTTCTTTTTTGAGCGAATAAAAAAAATCAATGAAAACAATACGATTCCAGTGATCTGGCAGGATGCGAGTGGTCATTTAAATAGTAATAATATTGAAATTCCAGAAAATTTAGCATTTGTTGATAGGGAATTATTTTTACAAGATCGATTGAAAGAGATAATTGCAGAGAAGAATGCTCCGATTGAAATGGATATGGGATTTCAAAAAGAATATATTTATTATGGAAATTCGAGTTTATTAAAATTATTACGCTATTATCCGGTATCTCAATTATTTGTCATTTTAATTTTGGCCCTATTGGGTTTCATTTTCTTTTCTTATTCTAGGAGGGCGGAACAAAACAGGGTTTGGGTAGGATTGGCGAAGGAAACTGCGCACCAATTAGGCACACCCATTTCATCACTTACCGCTTGGATTGAAATCTTAAAGGCAGACGAAAAGGTTAATCAGGAAATATTGAATGAATTAACGAAAGATATATTCCGTTTAGATTTAATTACGACTAGATTTTCAAATATTGGTTCTAAGCCAATTTTAAAACCTGAGGAGATATCCCCTTTGGTAAAAGATTTCATTTCTTATTTAAAGATTCGAATTTCAACTAAAGTTAATTTTATTATCAATGATGATTTACCGCCGCATAAAAAGGCAATGGTAAATAAATATTTGTTTGAATGGGTAATTGAGAATATCATAAAAAATGCAGTTGACTCTTTAGCTGGAACGGGGGATATTGAAATTAATTTATTCATCAATAAAAATGATGAAATTACCATTGAAATTGAGGATAATGGAAAAGGAATTGCCCCCAAGAATAGATCAAAGATATTTGATCCAGGATTTAGTACAAAACAAAGAGGTTGGGGTTTGGGTTTAACCTTGGCAAAGCGAATAGTAAATAATTATCACGGTGGTAAGTTAACTTTAAAATTCAGCGAAATAAACGTTGGTTCAGTATTCCGAATTGTGATACCGCCTTTTATTGAAAAAAAATAAAATAAATGATTCAATCTCCAAATATTGTATTTGGTTCAGCTTTGGCTGTTATCGCTATAGGATATATTCTAAAGTCTTTAAGAATAATCCGAGAATATGATGCCAAATATATTTCAAAATTCATGATGTATTCCACTTTCCCTGCCCTATTATTAGGGACAATGTCGAGGGTAGAATTAAAATTAGAATTATTATGGATGCCGATAATTTCTTTTTGTTTTGGATCATTGGGTTCATTTATTGGTTATCATTATTTTAAAAAAGAAAAGGAAACAAAAAATAGAGGCATATTAACAATGGGTTGTACTGGTTTTAACCTTAGTTTATTTGCTTTTCCTCTCATAGAAGGAATTTGGGGTTTAAAGGGAATAGCCTATGCGGCTTTATTTGATTTAGGGAATTCTTTCATCAATTTAGCCTTGAATTATGGGGTTGGAAGTTCTATTTCAGACATTAAAAAGGAGGGAAAGATACTGCCCTTTGTATTGAAGAAAATTGCATTATTTGCTCCATTCCAGGCAATGATTATCGGCCTAGCGATGAATTTAATGAATTTAGAATTTCATCCATTCTTAGGGGGTATAATTGATACTTTAGCAGCAGGTAATAAACCAATTGTCTTATTATTAATGGGGATATATTTTAGTATTCGCCTCCCAAAAGAACTATTCATACAAGTTGGAAAAGTAATGGCAATCCGATATTTATTAGGATTTAGCATTGGTTTAGGATTATATTATTTTAGCAATTTCGATATATATTTTAAAAACCTTGCTTTAATTTTTCTAATCTTACCGGCAGGCCTAACCTTAATTGCCTATTCTGATTTATTAAAGTTTAATACAAAAATAGCAGGAGCCATCGTGAACTTTACTATGGTAGTTAGTTTTACTTTAATGTGGATTTTAGTTTATGCCTTCAAAATGGTATAAATTTATTTTGTAATTTTATAATTAATTAAAAATAAAAATTAGATGGCCCTACCCTATAAGGATCAAGAAGGAAATAAAAAGAAACAGGTTGAACAAATGTTTGATTCCATTTCACCTAAATATGATTTTTTAAATCATTTATTAAGTGGAGGAATCGATATTTATTGGAGGAAAAGAGCCATCAAGGAATTAAAAAACCAACCAATAGATTTATTATTGGATATGGCTACCGGAACGGGTGATTTTGCAATTGAAGCATTAAAATTGAATCCCAAAAAAATTATCGGGATGGATATTTCAGATGGAATGCTCTCTTTTGGAAGAAAGAAAATAAAGGAAATGAATATTGGCGATAAAATTGAATTTATTCAAGCTGATTCAGAAAAAATACCTTTGGAAGACAATTCCGTAGATGCAATTACCGTTAGTTTTGGTGTGAGAAACTTCGAAAACTTGTCCTTGGGCCTAAAAGAATTAAATAGAGTTTTAAAACCAAATGGAAAATGTGTTATTGTGGAATTTTCAAATCCGAAAAAATTTCCAATGAAACAACTCTATTGGTTTTATGCTAAAAAAATACTTCCTATTTTTGGAAAGTTAATATCTGGTGATCCTTCAGCATATACTTATTTACCAGAATCTGTTGCTGAATTTCCCGATGGTCAAAACTTCCTATCCATTTATGAAAAAGCTGGATTTATTCAAGTAAAATGCATAACGATGACAGGAGGTATATGTTCAATTTATACTGGAACAAAATGATAAAATTACCACTAAAAACCCTATTGATTCTTATCCTAATCATTGTACATACAATAGATTCAAGTGCTCAGTCAATAAGATACAAAAAGATTTATAAAGAATTTTATAGTGAGACACCTATTCACTATGGTTTTTCCTTTGGCTTTCCAAGCATTAAATTATTTAATAATCAAATTTCTCTTCCTACAACAGGAGGAATATACAAACTTAGTTCACCTAATAATTTAGGCATACAAATTGGTGGAACTCTTACCTATATTCTTAACCAACAATGGGATATAAAATCAGGTTTAAATGTAGCTTTGTATGATAGAGTATTGGAATATTATGATAGCACAAAAGTAAAGACCCAATTTAATCCATTTTACGGTGTAAACCCATTTACAGGGATAGAAATACCACTTTTATTTAAATTAAAATCCAAAAGAAGATATAATAATAGTGCTTATGCTTATTTTGGAATAAAATATTCTAAAGCTGTAAGTGTAAAAAAATCTATTTCAAAATTAGATTTAAAATCAAATGATTTAAGTATTGAATATGGCATTGGATTTGACCAGTTTTTTCAATATTTCAAATTTTCTCCAGAAATTAGGTTCTCGCATGGATTATTAAATCAGTTTAAGGGAACTGACCCAGCCTTAGGAATTGAACCTCCAGTTTTAACGAATAATTCAGTCGGCTTAGTTTTAAATTTCGAATAATTAATTAACTAAATTTGGATTTGCCTTATTGGGATCAATAACCGTGGATAATCTACTAATTGCTGAAGTACTAAACCAACCTGCTCCTTGCCAAACAGATTTTGGATTTTTATTGATAAAATTAGATGGAATATTTGCGGTAGGTCTTGCAAATAACCCTGCATTATTTATTTCTAATAAAGCTTGGGACCAAAAATTAAATTCATTTTCGGTAATGGATAATAATTCAACCTTAACGGAATCATTTGCTAAATATAATTCGGGAGAAATTGATTTCCTCAAAGGTAGGATTATTACTAAACCATCTCCTTGCGGACCTTTTTGAAAATTAGCATCATAGGTTACAATTATATTACTCGACTCATTAAACATTTTTCCATTTTTATAGGCCTTTATTCGATAACAATCTCCCTCTCCATCAAAATCTTTGGCAAAAAACTGTGCCTCATACCCTTCCTTAGGCTTATTATCTCCAGATTGCCCTAAATCAGCTTGTACAAATTTATAGGCAATTGAATCAATTTTAGGCACACGATTAACCTTGGATTCTGCAACAAATTCTTCCTCATTCCATTTTACGTTCAATGTATAGGTTCTTCCTACAATAGCTATAGAAGAATCAGGATCAACTGAATTCCAAGTATATTTACCGATTGAATCTTCTGTGAAAAAATATTCATTATTCAAATTATCTTTTAGGATAACAGTTGCTCCCGTAATTGGAGTCGGCTTGGACATATCAAAATAATTCTGAGATTGATTTAATCGAATAAATTGTTCCCCAGAATCTGTAGTAATTGCCCCCTCTAAAACCACATAAGGATGAGCGTCTGGTGTTTTAATCGTTATAATATCCTCACAAGAAAAGAGGATAAAACTGAAGAAAACAAGGCAATATTTAACTAAAGTTTTCATTAAAATTTAAAATTATAAGTAAAAGCAGGAACAATGGAACCAATCACGGATAATCTTACCGCCTCAGTCATTAAACTATTATCCGCATTCGGTTGGGTATAAATTGAATAGGCATTCCGTCTGTTATAAACATTATACAATGAAATTACCCATTCAGCCTCTCCTTTTTTAAAGAATGATTTTCGCAATTTCTTGGTTAGGGAAAAATCCATTCGATGATAGTCCGGCACACGCATATTTCCTCTTGTTCCAGGCAATACCAAAGGATAGGCAATTCCCTGATAGTCAAATTTCTGAATTGGAAGAGAATAGGGAACCCCTGTAATAAAAGCAAAATTACCTCCAATTGAATATCTTTTATTGAGTTCGTAAGTACTAACTATGTTAAAATTATGTGTCCTATCAAATCGAGATAAAAACCATTCTCCATTATTAAGTCCATTTACTTTTCTTTCTGTCCTAGATAAGGTATATGAAATCCAACCAGTCAATTTTCCTTCGTTTTTCCTTAAAAATGTCTCTAAACCATAAGCCCTACCCTCTCCGAATAATAAATCCTTTTCGAACATAGGATTTAAAAATAAATTTGAACGATCTGCATAGTCAATTTGATTTGAGAGTTTCTTGTAATAAGTCTCCATGGAAAATTCAATATCATCATTCAAACCAAAATTCTTAAACCAACCTAAAGCGAACTGTTCGGCAATTTGAGGCTTAATATTATTGGTAGTGGTGGTCCAAACATCCAAAGGAGTTGATGCAGCAGTGTTCGACATTAAATGGACATATTGTGCCATTTTATTAAAACTCATTTTAATGGATGAATTCTCATTTAAAATGAAATTTATTGCAGCTCTAGGTTCAATATTACCATATTCAGCAATAGCAGCATTGGGTTCCGCTGTTTTTCTAATCAATTGATAACCCGAAGGATCTTCTATCGAAATTCCTGTATATACTCTTTCATAAAAAATATTATCAGGAGATCTAAATTGGTAATTTGAATATCTTAAACCATATTGAAATTCAATTTTATCTGAAATTTTCCAATCATGACCAATATAAATTGCCGACTCCAATCCCAGTTTACTTGATAAACCAAATTCTCTCACTACTCCTGCAGAAGAGGCCATAGCATCTCCAGGTTTAAAATCATAAGCGATGATTTGTCCCCCGAAATTAAGGGTATTGGATGGATTAATATAATAAGTAAATTCAGGTTTTAGCGATTTATTTATAATATTTGAATTCCATTTAAAATAATCTGATTGTTTTTCTTTATTTAAATCTGAATCTAATAAATAATCATAATTTGAATAAAATGCAGTAAGATTTAAAAATAATTTATCGGAAAATATATGGTTCCAACGGGTAGATAATGTTGAATTTCCCCAATTAAAACCAAAGCCAGATCCGAAAACATCTCTTCCAAAATAACCCGATGCAAATACTGAGTTCTTTTCGTTTATTGAATAATTTACCTTTGCAGTTAAGTCATAAAAATTAAATTTCGCACCAGCAACCGACCCTGTTAAAAAGGGCTTTGCCAATACATCAATATAAGATCTTCTAGCTGCAATAATAAAGGAAGCTTTGTCCTTTACAATTGGAGCTTCTAGGGATAATCGAGAAAAAATTAATCCAATACCACCATTCACCTCCAATTTTTTGGAATTCCCTTCCTTCATTTTAACATCTAAAATAGAAGAGGCTCTACCCCCATATTGCGCAGGAATTCCTCCTTTGTATAATTTTACATCTTTTACAGCATCTGGATTAAAAACGGAGAAAAATCCAAACAAATGAGAAGAGTTATAAACAGGGGCACCATCTAATAAAACAAGATTTTGATCCACATTTCCACCACGGACGTTAAAACCTGATGCGCCCTCTCCCACTGTAGAAACCCCAGGTAATAATTGAATAGAACGCACTAAATCTACTTCACCCAATAGAGCCGGTATCTTTTTAACAGTGGCAATATCCACTTTATTGGTCGACATTTCAATATTTCGTACATTATCCGAGGCGGTTTCGGACTTAATAATGACTTCCTCTAATTCAGTTGTTTCAAAACTTAGTTCAATATTTAAACTAATATTTTCTGAGGCCAAAACAACTTCTTTTGTTTGGGAGATATATCCAGAATAGGAAAATACTAAATGATAGGTACCAGGAGAAAGGGTAATGCTATAAAAACCATAGGCGTTGGTAGCTACACCATTTTGAAGTTCTTGAACATAGACTGTAGAACCTATAAGACCCTCACCGTCGGAGGCGTCTTTTACATAACCATTAATGGTCAATTTTTGTGCATTCGCTTCAAAGACAAGTCCGATGAAGGCAAATAAAATTAGAATCTTTTTCACTTAAGCTTTTGTACTTTATTTATATAAACTAAAAGTAAGAATAAAATGTTTCATTTTTGCGAAATGATAAAAAATTGTTCGTTTTAATAATTTTTTTGATAAAATCAGTAATATAATACCTTTTTAACAAAAAAAATATTTACTTTTTATGAAATATTTAAAAAATTGTTGAATATTGTTAAAAAAAAGTAAACCTAATTAAATAATGGATTTAACAATACTCGGAAAAATTTTGAAAGAAAGACGAAGCGAAATGGGAATGAATCAAGATGAGCTAAGTAAAAAAAGTAATGTAGCCATAAAAAGTATTCATTCAATTGAAAGGGGGAAAGCTAATCCTTCCATAAAAACCTTAAATAAACTTATTGAAATTTTAGGGATGGACCTAATCATAATCGATTCAAAAGAATAAAAAAAATGAAATCAAAAATCAAAGCACATCAAGCTATTAGTTTCGAACGTATTCCAACGATTATATTTGAAAATTCAGAGCTCGCATCCAAGCAGGTTGCTAGAGAAATTGCGGATTTAATTAAATCAAAACAAGAAGAGGGAAAGTTTGCCATATTGGGTTTATCAACTGGTTCATCTCCAAAAAGAATTTATCAGGAATTAATCAAAATTCATAAAGAAGAAAATTTAAGCTTCAAGAATGCGGTTACCTTTAATTTGGATGAACATTATGGAATTGACCCTAAATCTACCCATAGTTATGATTATTTCATGAAAGAACAATTTTTCAATCATGTAGATATACCTGAGAATCAGCGATTCATTCCAAAGTCGAATATAAAATTAGATGATATACCTAAATTTTGTGAGGATTACGAAAGGAAAATAGAAGAATATGGAGGAATAGACATTCAATTATTGGGAATCGGGAGAAATGGGCATATTGGTTTCAATGAGCCGGGTTCCTTGCAAAACTCCAAGACTAGGTTAATGACCTTAGATCAAATCACCAAAAATGATGCAGCAGCTTCTTTTGGAGGTATTACAAAAGTTCCCCCAAAAGCAATTACCCTAGGAGTAAGTAAAATAATGGAAGCAAAAAAGGTGATTTTAGTAGGCTGGGGAGAAAACAAGGCAAACAGTATTGCTCGTGCAGTAGAAGGTCCCGTAACCTCTGAATTACCCGCTTCCTATTTACAAGGGCACCCTAATACTGTCTTTTTAATTGACCAGGCAGCTTCAACTGGGCTGACTAGAATTAAAACCCCTTGGGTAGTTGATAATCTTAATTGGGATAAAAAAATGATAAAAAAGGCTGTGACCTATTTATCCTTAAAATTAGAAAAGCCTGTTTTAAAATTAACAAATGAAGATTATAATGAAAATGGTTTATCCGATCTTTTAGCTTTGTATGGATCGGCTTACGATATCAATATTGAAGTATTTAATTATCTACAGCATACTATTACTGGTTGGCCAGGAGGAAAACCCAATTCGGATGATTCAAATCGCCCAGAAAGAGCTTTTCCTTCGAAAAAAAAGGTATTAATTTTCAGTCCTCATCCTGATGACGACATCATTTCAATGGGTGGAACTTTCCAACGATTACATGATCAGGGGCATGATGTTCATGTAGCTTATCAAACTTCAGGAAATATAGCAGTAGCAGATGACGAAGCTCTACGATTTGCAGAATTTGTAATTGATTTCAATGATAATTTTGGAGCAAGAAACCTGAAGGCCAATCGTATTTATAAAGAAACCATTAAATTCCTTAAAACAAAGACAACCGACGAAATAGATATTCCAGAATTGAGGGAAATTAAAGGAATCATTCGTAAAGGTGAGGCAAAAAACACTTGTCGATACGTAGGAATCAAACCAGAAAATGTACATTTCTTAGATATGCCATTTTATGAGACTGGAAGGGTATCTAAAAAACCTATTGGAAAAGAGGATATTGATATTGTGGCAAAAATTATAGACGAAGTTCAGCCACATCAAATATATGCTGCAGGTGATTTGGCTGACCCTCATGGAACCCATAAAGTATGTTTAGATGCCATATTAGCTGCCCTAAAAAAGCTGAAACATCATGATTATATGAAAAATTGTTGGTTATGGCTATACAAAGGTGCATGGCAGGAATGGGATATTGACAAAATTGATATGGCTGTTCCAATGTCTCCTGAGCAAGTTATTCAAAAAAGAAAAGGAATATTCAAACATCAATCTCAGAAAGACGGAGTGGTGTTTCAAGGGGAAGATAGTCGCGAATTCTGGGAACGTGCAGAGGAAAGAAATAGAAATACTGCCGAATTATATAATAAACTCGGCATGGCTGAATACGAAGCCATGGAAGCATTTGTTCGTTGGGAATTTTAAACCAAAGATTCAAATAAAATCTCTATCGGATGCTTGGCGGTCCTTTTTGTCCCATCATGAATTTGGTGGCGACAAGAAGTACCGGCAGCGGCGATTTCTGTATCTTGACCTAAACTTCTAATTGTTGGAAATAAAACTAATTCTCCTATTTGCATAGACAAATCATAATGTTCGGCCTCATAGCCAAATGAACCTGCCATTCCGCAACATCCCGAAGGAATAATTTGAACCTCAAAGTTCTCTGGCAAGGTTAAGGCTTTCTTCGCTGGAACCAAGGAGGAAATAGATTTTTGTTGACAATGTCCGTGTAATTTAATTAATTTTTTCTCCTTCGTAAACTGACTTGATTGGATATTTCCTTTTTCTCTTTCTTTGGCGATAAATTCTTCAAACATCAAACAATTTTCTGAAAGTTTTTTAGCCTTATCGAAAAGCTCATCTGGCATTAAATCCGGATATTCATCGCGGAAAGTAAGAATAGCAGATGGTTCAATACCCACTAAAGGAGTTTCTTCATTAATTAAATTTGAAAAAGTAGTTACATTCTTTATGGCAATCGCTTTTGCTTCATCTAACATTCCTTTAGACAAATAAGCTCTTCCAGAAATTTCATGAGAAATACTTATAACCTGATATCCAAGTTTTTCTAATAATTGGACAGCTTTTTTACCAATTTCAACATCGTTAAAATTGGTAAATTCATCATTAAATAAATAAACCTTTTTGGTTGAATTGGCAGATTTTCTGGCTTTCATCCAAGATTTCAAGGTCTGTTTACTCAATAATGGCATGGTTCTATCCGGATGAAAACCAATTAATTTATTCGAAATCCTTCTGGTTGCCTCAGTACCCATGACAAAATTATAAATTCCAGGACTTAGCATAGCCAAGGAACTCATTTTCGCAAAATTTCCTACTAATTTATTTCTTATTGGAACTCCATTATCTTTTTGGTATTGATATAAAAATTCCATTTTTAATTTAGCTACATCCACATTGGAAGGACATTCCGCCTTACAGCCTTTACAAGCTAGACATAGATCCATTACCTCCTTAATCTCTTTATGATTAAATCGGTTTAATGAATCTGAATTTGTCAAAAATTCTCTTAAAATATTTGCTCTAGCCCTTGTCGTATCTTTTTCATTTTTAGTAGCCATAAAGGAAGGACACATAGTTCCTCCTGAAAAATGGGTTTTTCTACAATCTCCTGACCCATTACATTGCTCTGCATGTTGTAATACATCCTGATCATGGTAACGAAAGGCAGTTTTAAATTCTGGTGTGGTTTGTCCGGCCTTATATCTTAAATTCGTATCCATTGGAGGGGTATCCACAATTTTATTTGGATTAAAAATATTATTGGGATCCCACCAGGATTTCAACTCCTTCATTAATTGGTAATTCTTTTCTCCAACCATCCAAGGTATAAATTCTCCTCTTAATCTCCCATCACCATGTTCACCAGACAAAGATCCCCCAAATTTCTTTACTAATTTGGCAATTTCTTCAGCAATCTTCCTAAACTGCTCATGGCCTTCTTTTGTCTTTAGGTTAATGATAGGACGAAGATGAAGTTCTCCCGTTCCGGCATGGGCATAATGGACGCAATAAAGGTTATTTTCTTTTAATATATCATTAAATTCGCGGATGAATTCAGGGAGGTCTTCCACTGCCACGGCCGTATCTTCAATAACAGCAACGGCTTTTTCATCTCCAGGAAGATTAGAAAGTAGACCTAAGCCCGCTTTTCTTAAATTCCAAACTTTCTTTACATCGTCTCCTGTTACGACTGGAAAATGATAACCAAGATTGGCTTTTTTAAAATCTTCAATTAGATTTTCAGCTTTTTTCAATAATTCTTTTTCATCATCATCTCTTAATTCCACCACCAAGATAGCACCGGGGTCACCTTGAACAAAGAATCGATTATTTCTTTGTTCTTGATTCGCTTTCGTACATTCTAAAATATAATGATCCATTAATTCAGAAGCGGAAGGATCATGTTTTACTGCGATTAAATTCCCTCTTAGGGATTCATCCACAGAATTAAAATGGGCACAAACTAATGCTAAATTTTTAGGTGGAACTGCATTTACATGCAATTTTATTTTGGTAAGAAAACAAAGCGTTCCCTCAGAACCAGCAATGAGTTCACAAAAATTAAAGGGTTTATCAGATTCTCCGAATGCTTGAGAATTTACTAACATATCCAAAGCATAACCGGTATTTCTCCGATCGATGCTTGGCTTAGGAAATTGTTCGTTTATTTCTTTAATTACATCTTTGGGAGAAAGTTTTTCCAGAGTACTGGAATAAATATTTTCAAGAAGCGTACCTTTCTCTAAATTTTTTAAGGTTTCATAAGGATTTTCTGCCTTAAAAGACACCTTTGTGCCGTCGGCAAGGAAACCCTCTACTTCCAAAAGATGGTCTCTTGCAGACCCGTATACGATGGAATTAGAACCACATGAATTATTTCCGACCATACCACCAATCATCGCACGATTAGCCGTGGAGGTTTCTGGCCCAAAAAACAATCCATATTTCTTTAATTCAATATTTAAAACATCTCTTACCACACCAGGTTGAACCCAAACGTAGGATTCTTCCTTATTCACCTCTAAAATCTCTCCGAAATATTTTGAAACATCCACAATTATACCGCGACCGACCACTTGTCCTGCCAGGGAAGTACCAGCGGTTCTAGGAATAATTGGGACTTTATGTTGATGGGCAAAATGAATGATTTTTTGAATATCTGATTCAGACTTAGGGATAATAACGGCTAAGGGCATTTCTCTGTATGCAGAAGCATCAGTAGCATAAAGTGTTTTAATTACTTCATCTGTAAATACCTCTCCCTCTATTGTATGAATTAAATTTTCATTTAATAATTCAACGATTTGAGCATCAATCATTCTAATCTTGATTAAAATACAATTTTTTCTGTTAATCCTTTACTTAAAAACAGCTGAGCAAAACCATAGGTTCCCATGATGAATAAGGAAGAAAAGGATAATTCTTGCACAAAGATATTAATTGCAAGGCAACTATCAGAGAATAAAAACAAAAAAGCGCCTAAAAATAAGAATTTATTTTGTTTTGAAAGATTGGTAAAAAAATTCCAACCAGCCAATAAAAAGGTAAGTCCTAAACAAATTGAATAAATCAAAACTGGGAAATAAAGACCCTTTTCGAGTTGCGGACTCAGGTAATTTACCATTCCAATAACATATAGGCTTGTAAGTATTGTCATCAGCAAATTCATTGGATTATTTATTTTAAAATGAGCAAGGTTCTTCCAAAATAAATAAATATAAACTAATTGCATGACCAAGAAAGATCCTAGTCCGTAAATGAAATTGGTTTGTCCAGGGAAAATCAAAAAAATATCTCCTAACCAGGCAAAAATTAAGGCGGTAATTAAGAATTTATTTTGAAAAAAATTAGATTCATACAAGATATTTATAATTAGCAATGGCATGAGCATTACTTTAAATATTCCTGCATAAATCTTAAAGTCTTCTCCCAGGAGGGAGAAGACAATTTCTAAGGTTAA
>JBJOIA010000033.1:0-2818 GCA_046047395.1 Bacteroidota bacterium
AAAAAGCAGCATTTAAAGAAAAAGAAGCCAACCAATATTTGGCTGGAGATTATCGAAAATTCTAAAGGGAATTTTAATGCGCCGGCTCTTAATAGATACCGATACAGCATCAGACGATTCCGTGGCGATAATCATGTCGCTACGGAATTCTTATAATATTTCTATTGAAGCATTGACAATCGTTGCGGGAAATGTTGAACTTGAGAAATGTGTTCAAAATGCCCTATATACCTTAGAATTATGTGGACGTACGGATATTCCCGTTTATTCTGGGGCTTCCAAACCAATAGAATTAGAATTAGGCCAAGCTGATTTTGTTCATGGAGAGGATGGATTGGGGGGTGTTGGACTAGATTTAAAAGGGAGAATTCCAGCTCAAGGACAAGCCGTGGATAAAATTATTGAACTTGCCTATTTATATGAGGGAGAATTGGAATTAGTGATGATTGGTCCTCATACGAATATTGCATTAGCATTGAAGAAAGATCCTTCTATCGCAAAGAAAATAAAGCATTGCTATATTATGGGAGGAACTGGAAGAGGAATGGGAAATATAACTCCTTATGCAGAATTTAATATTTGGGTTGACCCCCATGCCGCTAATATTGTTTTTCAATCTGGAATGAAAATGACCCTAATTGGTTGGGATGTAACAGTTCAATATGCCAATATATTTCCTAATGACATGAAAGAAATAGAGAAAATTCAGACCAGATATTCAAATCATTTTATTCAGGTAATTCAAGGCTATATTCGATTTAAAAAGCAATATAAGGAGGATTTTATTGAATTAGCAGATCCTTTGGCTATGTCAGTAGTACTAAATCCAGAAATAATTCTAGAAAGTGAATATTTGAATTTAATGGTTACGGAATCATCCAATGATTATCGTGGAGAAATAAAAACAACTCCAGGGGATATTCAAGTTGTGTGCCATGTGAAACCTACAGAATTTCTGAAATTATTAAAAGAATCTTTGAATTAGATTTTTACAGGGATTCTATGTCCATTTTCATCTTTAAAATTTCCTGCAATTACTAAAATTAAATCAATAAAATACCAAATAAAGAATCCTCCTAAGCTTATTAACATAAAAAAACCAGAGATAAATCTTCGATTGTAAAAGCGATGTGCACCGAAGACTCCTAAGAACCAACATAATAATAAGGTTATTATCCAATCCTCATTGAAACTTTTCTTGTAATGCTGATCTGAATTTTGAAAATTCGAATTAATGGGGTTAGAAGCATATTGGTCTTTCCCGCAGGAAGAACAAAATTTGGCGGATTCTGGAATTATAGCTCCGCAATTTGTACAAAATTTAGTCTTTTCCATTTTTATTTATTGGTTAGTATTAAAAAATCCTTCAAATAATCATTATTTACAGATTCTATCTTTTCTTCAATTGATAAAATAGAATCCCCTTTTTCATATGGTTTCCATAAAGGTAAACCATTTCCATTAGGATTTCCAGTTTTAACAAAATTTACCCAATACGAAGACATGATTTCTTCTATTTTTAAGTCTATTTCTCTCCAAGGACGGTCCCAAAGATGCAAGGTATGGAGTGCAAATGGTACCTCTGAGGTATGAAAAGCCCCATAATTTGGGAAATTAGGTTTATCCACCGGTATATAATTGAATTCATATACATAGGTTGGCTGAATTAAATTATTGGTAGATAATAAATGTGCCGGCAATCCCGCAAAACCAATTAGATTTTTTCTAGCATCCTCCGGTTTAGCTCCCAATAAACTCGCATCTCCAGTAACCCAGCCTGTCATCAATCCAACCTTATTTTGTTTTCCCTCCTCAAAATAAGTTTTAATATTCGAAGGCAAAAAGTAACCATCCAAAATGGCTCCAAATCTTCCACCCTTTACTTGATTGGATATTTCCTGAATTTTTCCTGCAGGGATCTTTCTTAACTCAGCCAATGAATTAACCCCTGCCTTTTCCATTAATTCCAAACCCAATTTTTCTGCTTGCTCCAAACTATTCGTAAATCTTCCTGATAATATTCCTCCCGATTGTGCTATGGCTTTTTGAAATAAACCTTTTGAAACCGGAGAGGCAATCTGAGCATTTACTGAAAAAGATCCAGCGGATTGTCCTACTATCGTAATATTCTCAGGATCTCCACCAAAAGCTTCTATATTTTCCTTAACCCATTTAATCCCAAAACTTTGATCCATTAAACCATAATTTCCGGAGGTTCCATAATTCGCCTCCTGACTTAATTCAGGATGTGCCATAAAGCCCAATGCTCCAACTCGGTAATTCAAGCTTACAAAAACAACCCCTTTTTTAGCCATTTCCTCCCCATCATAAATAGCACAATTCGTTGAGCCACTTGAAAACCCTCCTCCATAAATCCATACCATAACAGGTAATTTTTGCTTTTTCTCTGTTGAAGAAGTCCAAACATTTAAATATAAACAATCTTCCGATAATGGCTCAGGTTGTGCAATGAATTCCTCTGACCAACAATAAAAGGGCTCAGGTTTATTTTGAATTGGAGATGCCGAAAATTCCTTACAAGATAATATTCCTTTCCATTTATTAGGTTCCACGGGTGCCTTCCATCTTAACTCTCCTATAGGAGGTGCTGCAAAAGGAATTCCTTTAAAAATATTTATTTTCGTTTCTGTATTAAAATTGCCTTCTACCTTACCATATTTCGTTTGAATAATGGGTCCTTGTGAAAACCCTAAAAATGAAAAAATGCAAAATAAGATAATGGATGTAATGGAAATAAAATTTCTCATAGTTTTGGTTTAAATATGTTTCATAAAAATAGTATTTATTTTATAAATTC
>JBJOIA010000034.1:0-8828 GCA_046047395.1 Bacteroidota bacterium
GTCTTTCCATCTGCACTTGTCACCTCAATTTTCTTTCCTGGCTTCACTTTTCCTGTACCCATGATGACATCAATCTTATTTTTTTTCATTAAGAATTGAACACCTTTCGACATAGAATCTGCCACCCCTCTTGAACGAGAAATAACACCGGAAAAGTCAGCCTCAGCTCCTTTTACATTAATTCCATAATCAGAAGCATGTTTGATATATTCAAATACTTGTGCTGACTTCAAAAGGGCTTTTGTAGGGATACAACCCCAGTTTAAACATATACCACCTAAAGATTCTTTTTCAATGATAGCACATTTTAAGCCTAACTGTGAAGCTCTAATAGCTGCAACGTATCCACCTGGACCCGATCCTAATACTACTAAATCGTATACTTGAGACATAATATTCTTAATTTTTTTAGAGTGCAAATATA
Organism: Bacteroidota bacterium; assembly: GCA_046047395.1. Taxonomy (GTDB): domain Bacteria; phylum Bacteroidota; class Bacteroidia; order Cytophagales; family Spirosomataceae; genus CAZVFE01. The sequence goes on from JBJOIA010000034.1 coordinate 425, forward strand.
AGGCTAAATTAGCAAAGTCCCATTATTCAAAGAAAGGAATTCCTGGAGTTGCATATTTTTTCATTCCTTCTTCATTGATTTCCACTCCAATTCCCGGTGTATCTCTTACTTTTATAAAACCATTTTTTTCCACCATATCTCCCTCAAAGTTTACAATTTCTTTGAACATTGGATCTTTATGGAAATAGATTTGCCATTCCATAATCATGAAATTTGGTACAGAAGCACAAACATGGGCACAAGCCATTGCGCCTAAATAAGAGGCTACCATGTGGGGTGCAAATGGAACATAGTATAAATTCGCTAAATTCGCAATTCTTTGGCCCTCACCCAATCCTCCACATTTTTGGAGGTCAGGCATGATGATATCCACTGCTCCAGTTTCTAGCAAGGGTCTGAATCCATAAGCCAAATAATGATTTTCTCCTGCACATATTGGTGTTGAAGTAGAATCTGTGATTTTTTTGTATGCATCCGCATTTTCTGCAGGAACGGGTTCTTCCAACCACATCAAATTTAATGGTTCCAGCATTTTTGCTACCCTTTCACCGGTAATTGCGTCATATCTCCCGTGCATATCTGCGCAAATATCAATATTGGGTCCAACCTCTTTTCTGGCTGCCTCCATTTGATCGAACATTCTTTGTAATTCAGCAGGGCTGGCAGTCCAATTGAATTTATCATATTTATTAGGGTCATTCCCTTGGTCCAAATCGAATTTAACAGCTGTAAAACCCATATCTACAGCTTCACGGGCGGCTTTGGCAAAATCCTCAGGAGCTGGCAATTTACTTTGATAAAGGGCTGTATCCATGTAAACACGGACTTCGTCCCTAAATTTTCCTCCCAATAATTGGTAAACCGGTACACCCAAAGCTTTTCCTGCGATATCCCATAAAGCTGTTTCAATGGCAGTGAGTACTGCTACGTACATTCCAGATTGAGCCCCTTCAAAGAATCCGAATTTTCTTAAAGATTCAAATAATCTGTTAACATTTAAAGGATTTTGATTTTTTATTCTTTGTCCCAACATTTTTACCAAATGATAGGTCCCAGGGGTTGCATCTACTCCCTCACCATGTCCCACAATCCCTTGATTGGTATAAATTTTTACGAAAAGGCTATGTCCACCGCGGATATAACCACATTTAATATCTGTGATTTTTAAATCTGATGGGGCAGAACTTTTAGGGGCATTATTTAAAGCTGTTTCAAGTTCTTTTGCATAGTTTGAAAAGGGTAAGCCAGCCATTGCAGTTGTTAGAGCTGCATTTTTAAAAAAATTTCTTCTTTTCATGATAATAGGTTTATTTACCAAGTTCTATTTTTCAATATTTCCTTGATTTGTTCAGGTTTTACAGGCAATTCATTGATATGAGAATTTAACCATTTGGAAAAATCCTTCTCAATTTCTTCGGACCAACGGTTGTCGATTTGTCCGGCTGTGTAGATTTGTTCTCTAAGTCTTTGATGTCCGAACATATCTCTAAGGCGAACGATTTCTGAGACTTTTACTACTTCCTCAGCAAGGTGAGGGGGGATGAAAATTACCCCACCTTCTCTACCAAGGACAATATCCCCAGGGAGTACGGTAGCGGCACCAATACGGGTAGGTTGATTGATGCCAATTAAAGTAGTATTAAGATCTCCTTTTGGGTTATTTTGATGATGAGATGGGTGATAGGAGCGAAAGAAGGAGGTGAAGCCTCCAATTTCTTTTAAACCATTTAAATCTCGGATAGCTCCGTCATAGACTATTCCATTTCCAGTCTTGGTAAAGATTGAATTTCCTAGATTATCGCCAACGGTTGGCCCGTTTTCATATGCCCCAAATTGGTCAACAACATAAACGTCCCTTGGTTGTAGAAGTTCTAATGCCCATGTATTTTGGGATTTTATTCTACCGTCTTGGTCGTGTCCTTTTTGGTCAATAGCAATTTGAAGGTCTGGTCTTCCAGGGGTAAAGGTTGTGGTAAGAGCTCTTCCCACTAAAATGGAATCGGGATTGATTAATTGCCAATTTCCTTCGTATTGGTGTTTATAATTATGGTTTCTTAGGACTGCCCAAGCTTCCTCCAAGGTTACATTCTTCATGCGGTCTAAAATTTCATCAGAAACTTTTGGTCGACCATCTGGAAAGCGATCTCCTTTCCATTCTTGGGTGATTAATAATAAATAATCTTTTGAAATTTCTTGTGCTTTTAGGCTCAAAAAAGAGCAGAAAAAGCCAAGGAGGAGAATTGATCTTCTCATTGTTTTCATGTTTTATAGGTTTAAAATAAGTTTTGTTTGAATTAAATTTAATAAAAAAAAATAAATTTTTGATTTTATTGAATTTGCCAAGAAAGTTTTAGGAATTAATTTTTTTATTGATTAAGGGTAAAAATAATGCCCCACCTCCCCTAATTGAAAATTATGATTTTGGTTTGAAGAAGTCAATTTTTTTCCTTGTAAATTAAATAAGTTTGATGATAATTTACTTTTAGATTCTTTTAATGATAGATTTTAAATCGTTTGTGATAGGTAAAGGAATATTTTGCTTGTGGTAGTTCACTGTTCATTTCTTATATTTGTATAAAATTTTTTAAAACATGACAAGAGACAGGTTTAATGACCTGAAAGCCAGAGTAGAGGCTTTGAGGAGGTATCTTTGACTACGACAAGAAGAAATATTCCATTTCAGAATTAGAGACGAAAACATCCGATCCAGAATTTTGGAATAATCCTGAAAGAGCGGAATCGGTGATGAGGGAATTGAGAGGTTTGCGATTTTGGGTAGAAGGGATGGATGGATTGCAATCCAAATTAGAAGATTTAGAAACTATTTGGGAATTCTATGAATTAGGTGAAGCAAGCGAGGAAGAAGTGGATGAGGAAGGGGTAAAATTGCAAGAAAGCTTAGAGGGAATAGAATTTAGAAAAATGATGTCTAATGAAGGCGACGATCTCAATGCCGTTTTAGAGATAAACTCAGGGGCAGGAGGAACAGAATCACAGGATTGGGTAAGCATGTTATTTCGAATGTATGTGATGTGGGCAGAAAAGAATGGGTTTAAAGTAAGAGAAATTGAACATAATGATGGAGATGTGGCAGGATTAAAATCTGTTGCCATTGAGGTTGTAGGGGAATATGCCTATGGGAATTTGAAGGGAGAAAATGGTGTTCACCGCTTAGTAAGGATTAGTCCTTTCGATTCAAATGCGAGAAGACATACTTCTTTTGCTTCAGTTTATGTTTATCCTATGATCGATGATTCTATCCAGATTGAGGTTAATCCAGCTGATATTGAATGGGATACATTTCGATCTGGTGGTGCGGGTGGACAAAATGTGAATAAGGTAGAGACAGCTGTTCGCTTAACTCACAAGCCTTCAGGGATTGTTATTGCTTGTCAGCAAGAACGTTCCCAATTACAAAATAAAGAAGTCGCAATTCGATTGTTAAAATCCAAATTATATCAAATTGAATTAGAAAAAAGATTGGCAGCTAGGGCTGAAGTGGAGGCTAGTAAGAAAAAAATTGAATGGGGGTCTCAGATTAGATCCTATGTTTTGGATGATCGACGCGTAAAAGATCATCGCACGAATTATCAGACCTCCAATACAGAAGCTGTCTTAGATGGTGAAATAAACCAGTTTATAAAATCATATTTAATGTCTAATTAAGGTTTTTTTAGGATTTTTTTATATTTTTAAAAAAATTATAATACCTAACCGTGAAAAAAGCAATTGTCAAGATATTTTTTTGGCTTTTATTAGCCAGTATTTCCATTTTTATTATTTATTCCTTTAAAAGCGAAAAATCAGTATATGATTTGAGAAATCGTTGGGATGAAAATAAATCTAATTATGTTTTGGTAGATGATATATCCATTCATTATCGAAAATTTGGACTTTCCATTGATTCCATCCCAATTTTATTAATTCCGTCTTATAATTTTTCTGGTTATATCTTTCAGAATTTAGCTTTAGAAATGAAAGCTGAAAAAGATTGCTATTACCTAGACCTACCTAATACGGGCTTATCAGAATCCAATAAGGATGAAGTCGACTGGAAATTGGATCAGTATTCAGACTTTATTAAAGATTTTATGGCTGAATTAAAGATTAAAAAGGCTTATTTGGTGGGACAAGGTTTTGGTGCAGAGGTGGCAATGGACTTTTCTGTGAAATACCCTGATATGGTAGAGAAATTAATCAGTATAAACCCACTGGGAAGACAAGAAGATAATGAAAATACAACCCTATATTTTAAATTATTGAAAACACCCTTTTTAGGTAAATTTCTTTATAATATTAAACCAGAATTTTTAATGAAAAAGTTTTATAATTCACTTTTTTATGGTAATAAAGAATTGTCTGAACCTTTATTTGAACGCTTTGAAGATGATTTTAATCGTATTGGTTTTCAAAATAGAATTGAATTTATTTTAAGTGATACAACGAATAATAGAATGCTTGATATACATGAAATCCCTGTAAAGACTTTGTTTTTGGAATCTCAGAGAGGATTTTATTATAAAAATTCTAGAATGGTAGAATATAAAAATAAACTCCCAAGTTCTGATACATTAAGTTTGGAGAGTAAAGGACAATTACCCATGATAAATTATCCAGATAAATTAAATAAGATTATCTTTGCTTTTATTAATCAAAAGTAAATTGAAAATTTTATTTATTCGGTTTTCATCGATTGGAGATATAATCTTGGCTAGCCCGGCCATAAGATGCGCCAAATTGCAAATTCCGGAGGTTGAAATTCATTTTCTTACTAAATCGAATATGAAGGTTGTTTCAGAGAATAATCCATATATCGATAAATTTCATTATTATTCAGGCAAATTAAGTGATACTATTCAAGAATTGAATTCTGAAAAATTTGATTTGGTAGTAGACTTACATAAAAATATTCGCTCTTTTATTATTCGATTAAGATTAAAAGTTCCTTTTGTTTCTTTTAAAAAATTAAGTGTTGAAAAATTCTTATTAACCAAATTCGGGATAAATAAGATGCCAGATCGACATATTAGTTTGCGATCGGTGGATGCCTTGAAGAGCTTAAATGTTGAATATGATGGAATGGGATTGGATTATTTTGTGAATGAGGAAGAAGTAAGGAATTGGCGAAATAAATTTGAGGAGGTTCCTCGAGATTATATTGTTTTGGTATTAGGGGCATCTTATGAAACAAAGCGGATGCCAATTGGTAAATGGTTGGAATGGATTGATAATATGCCTTTGCCGATTGTTTTATTGGGAGGAGGAGATTGCTTAAAGGAAAATGAGGAATTGATGAATTCTAAAAGAAAAAATCTCATTTCCTTAGTGAATAAATGTAGTTTGAATGAATCTGCTGCCATTGTTCGTGAGGCGAAATTGGTAGCATCTCATGATACAGGACTATTGTATATGGCCTCTGCATTTGGGGTACCAAGTCTTGCAATTTGGGGTGGAACTTCACCCAAATTGCAAGTAGAACCCTTTTATGAGGATGGTATAAAAAAGAGGTTATATTTTAATTCAATTGTGGAAGACTTGGATTGTCATCCATGCTCAAATTATGGTACTAGGAAATGTCCGAAGGGGCATTTTAAATGTATGCTTAATCAGAATATGGATCAATTAGTCCTTAATTCAATGGAGCTTTTGGGCTAACTAATTTTCCAAGAATTAAGAAACTTAGGTTAAGAATTAAGATAAGTAGTGTTAAAGATTTATTCTTTTCAAAACCATCTAAAATTGTAGGAAAAATTAGAAGGAAGCTACTAGCAATTAAAACAAATTTTACTAGGTAATTTTCCCATTCTTTTTTTTCATTTTCATTATTGGCAAGATGAAAAAATCTTACAAAGCTTTTTGCTGCATAATGATATGCTTCTAAAATTAGGTTGAATTTGTTTACAAATAAATTTTTCATAATTATTTCATTTTTTTCATTTGTAAAATTATATTAGTAGATTGCCAATAAGTGGCAATTTACTTAGCAAATGGAAGATCGTCTAAAAAAAATTAATCAGTATTTTTTATCAGGCTATTTGTCGATGAATTATTCCTCTGTACGAAATAAATTAGAGGAAGATGGCTTTATAATTGATTATTCCTATCGTTCTTTCAATCGAGATATTCAAAATTTAAAGGAAAGGCTTGCAATTCGATATCCAAGTTTGGAAGAGGAATATGGCAATTTACTTCGGTTTTCTGTTTCAAAAAAAGAGTATTATTATATTCGGGAGGACATAAGTGCTTTTCCTGCATTAAGTCAATCTGAATTAACGGATTTAGCGAAATCCATTAGTTTGAATAAGCATTTATTTAAGGATGGGTTGGGGGAAGGATTAATAAATAAATTAGAGGCAATTCAATTAGAAAATAATTTGAATCAATATCAGCATTTTAGTCGATGGCCAGCTATTCAATTAATTAAAGATGGAAATCGTTCGGGGGGAGAATGGTTAAAACCAATTTTAGAGGCAATATATTCGTCGAAAATTATTGAAATATCGCATAAGGGTTTAAGATTAGGGTCAAAAGTAAAGAAGATTCAAGCATTTCCTTTAATGGTTAAGGAATATAATAATGGTTGGTTTACAGGTTGGTATTTGGTATTTCAGCCGGTAATTGAGGGTGAAAATATTCTTCGATTAGATTTAGGGAAATTATGGGTATTTGCCTTGGATAGGATAAAGGATATTATAATTTTAACAGAAAAGCCTAATTTGAGAATTCCAGAAGGATTTAATCCGGGAGATTATTTTAAGAATAATTTAGGGATATATCCTAAATCAAAAAAATTAAGGCCTGAAAAATTGCTTTTAAAAATAAAGGAGGATTCTTGGATTTTGAAATATTTGGAGAAATATCCTTTACACGAAACGCAGCGGATAATTGGTCATTACAATGAATTTTTTGTGGAATACCATTTAGAAATAAACAATGAATTGGAGGCTTTTTTATGGGAATACATTCGGGAATTAGAAATAATTCAACCCATTCATTTACGAAAAAAATTCTTAGGGGAGATTAATTCGATTCAATCTCTTTTAAATACCTAACCTTAAGGTGGTCGTAAAAAGAATGTTTATCGATACTCATAGATACTAAATTTGCAACAACTCCTGCTATCATGAATTGAAAAATCATATTTTGAAGGTCGGTCATTTCAATTACAAGGATTGCGGAAGTAAAAGGTGTTCTCGTTACACCAGTAAGAAAGGCGACCATCCCAACAAGAATTAGCATATTGCCTTGTTCTGCACTCAGGTTGAATATTTCAGAAAAAATGGATCCTACGGAGGCCCCTGCTGCCAATGCGGGTGCAAATATACCACCAGAGGTTCCAGAAGAGAAGGAAAGAATTGGTCCGATTATTCTTAAAATAGGTGTAAACCAAGTTTTAAACTTTTCATTTGCGAATAAGTATTCGTTCATTAGTTCTTTACCTGAACCAAATATAGTAGATTCAATAAAAATACCCATTGTAACAAATGCGCAACCAAGTAGACTTAAATAAAGAATATGATGCCAATCTTTTTTTAGGTTTTTTTCCTTCCAATTGAATAGTCCTAGGATTCCTTTACAGGAATAGGATGCAAATACTCCCGCAACTGCTGCAGTTAGGATGATTAAGAAAAAGCCTAAAATTGAGCCTGAATCTGCGGCTGGATAACCTAAATATAGGTAGGGGCCTAAAATCGCTTGTGCGGTAAGTCCGGCTATTATAACTGCTATGAATAAAGCTGATCTGAACTGAGAAATATGTACTTTGGTAAGTTCTTCGACAGTAAATACAATTCCTCCCAAAGGTGTATTGAAGGCCGCTGCTAATCCGGCTGCTGCACCTGTAATTAACATATTTCTATTATTAATTTTTGGCCAAGATTTTGGGAGTATAGAATTGATTTTATGGAATATTGCAGCGGAAATCTGGATTGTAGGACCTTCTCGTCCGATTGCACCTCCTCCAATTGTATGAATGATACTAGAAAGAATTTTTATAAAAATTATTCTTAGGCTTAAAAATTGAGAAATGAGATTTTTCTTACTAAATACATCCAAGGAGGCCATAACTTGAGGTATCCCACTTCCTCTGGCAAATTTTGAATATTTATTGACGATATACCACGATAAAACAAAACAGGTTGGGGATATTAGGAATAACCAATAACCTGTATTTTTCAATAAAAATTGAAATAATTCTTCTCCAAAATTGAATAATTTGGCATATAAAACAGCAATTAGACCTGCTAATGCGGAGGCTATCCAAAATGGAATTGAAATTAAAAGATTTAATTTGAATTTTTCGTTTGCAGAACTATGAATAAACCCATCCAGTAAAATTTTGAATTCTGAAATAAATTTTTTCATAAGCTTTTAGATCCTTTGTAAAAATTTCAAGAAGAAATAG
>JBJOIA010000035.1:0-7444 GCA_046047395.1 Bacteroidota bacterium
TAAGTTGAAAGATTTGATTAAGGCCATAATACCAGATGTGGAGGTAAATAGAGCAAGTAAAAATCCAAAAGAAACTAATCCTCCATTTTTATCTTTCATGATATTATTGATTAATAAAACGAAGTCGTTAATATAATTTTCAGGTAAAGTTTCCTTTAAAAAATTAATAATTATTCCTTGGAAATTATCGATTGGAATATAGGGTAATACAGAAAAAAAGAATAAAATGGATGGAAAAACAGCCAAAGTGAAATTATAAGCAATTGCTCCTGCTCGAACATCAATATTAAATTCGGTGATCTTCAAATAGAAAATACGAATAATCTTAGCAAGAATAAAATGTTCTTCTAATTCTTTCCAAAAAATGGAAAATTCCTCCAATATTTTTTTTCTCTTCATTCTTAAAAATAATTCCCTAAGGCCAATTCAATTTCTTTAGGAGGCCGAATGGGTTTACGAGTTAGGTAATCCATAAAAACCAGCTTTGTGAAGCCCTCATTCAATAATTCTTCATTTTGATTAAAGACTTTATAATTAAAACTTATTTTTAAACTTGGTTTTTCCTCAATATATACTTCTATTTTTAATATATCATCATAAAGTGCTGGTTTATAATATTTTGAATAATTTTCCAACACTGGCATTCCAATTCCTTTATCTTCTAAAGACTTATAAGACACCCCTAGTTCTCGCATTAATTCTACCCTTGCCATTTCATATAATCGAGGATAATGGCCATAATACATATAACCCATTTTATCTGTATCAGCGTAGCAAACCCTATATTCTATTTTTCCTTTTACCATTATTGAATTCTATTTTCATTAAGGGCTTTTTGATATAGACCTGCATTTTTCAAATGTTCCGTATAGCTGGTAGCAAAAACATGGGTACCTGAAAAATCAGGATTCGCACAAAAATAATAATAATTATTTCTTTCTAGGTTTAATACCTTATCAATAACTCCAATATTGGGAATTGAAATCGGACCTGGAGGCAAGCCTAAATTGATATAAGTATTATAGGGAGAGCGAAATTGCGTATGTTTCTTTGTCACCCTCTTAATACTAAAATCCTTTAAAGCAAATACTACTGTAGGGTCTGCTTGAAGCGGCATATTCGATTTTATTCGATTAAAATATACCCCTGCAATTCTTGATTGCTCTATCGATTTCTTAGATTCCCCCTCAACAATTGAAGAAAGAATAGAAATTTCAATTGGATTAAATCCTAATCTTTGGGCTTTCGCTTTTCTTTCATCATTCCAGAATTTAGTATATTCTTTTTTCATTCTTTGGGCGATTTCATCAAAGTCCTTCGTATAATAAATAAAATAGGTATTCGGAATAAATAAACTTAAAATATTCTCGGAATTAAAACCCAGTTCATTACAATAGGCTGAAGAATCCAATAATTTGATGATTTGCAATGAATCAATTGGCATTTGTTTAGAAACTCTTCCTGCTAAATCTTGTTTGGTTCTCCATGAATTGATTATCAATTTATAGGGATCTTGAAGGCCACGGCGTAACTTATTAATTACCTCTAAATTACCTTGTCCGGCTTCAATTAGATATCTTCCCTTCTTCACATGATCCGTGTATTTCAAAAATTTAGACAAAAATTTAAAGGATAATACGTCAATTATAACACTATCTTTTTGAAGTTTATTAAAGACATCATCATAAGTATCATCTGATTGAATTAATAATTCATATTTTTCACCCTCTTTTACATTGAAATTAGGCGTCTTAATTATCTGCCATGCATAAAAAGAAAACATAGCTGAAATTAAAGAAAATAAGAGAATTCCAATTTTTAGGTATTTATTTCTCATGGATTAAAAAGGATTTTCTAAATGATATTTTTGAATAATTGGTAACATTAAATTTATTAATTCTTCTGAAACTGGAATTCCATTTAAAATTCGATCTTCCTCTAAAATTCTTTCAGGATCTCCAGGAATCAAAACTTTTTCTCCTTCTATTGAAGGGGCAGAACGAAATCTTTCAATCCATATATCCATATCGGACAAAAATTCTGATTCTGGTCTAAATGCATCTACGCGCATGGCTCCTAAAAAATGGCCAGTACCTTTTCCAACCTGATTTCCAACATTCATAAATCCAGCAGTAGCAAAAGGAGGAACCCATGGTCCAAAATTTGCCCCAGAAAGTACCCCTGATAATATATCGACAATAGATCCTAGTGCATATCCTTTATGAGAACCATGCAATCTATCTCCCCCTAATGGCAATAAAGCACCGCCATTTTTAATTGCATTTGAATCAAATGAAGGATTTCCATCCTTATCTTGAACCCATCCTTCCGGACAATCCTTATTCAACCTTTGTAGGATCTCCAATTTCCCGTATGCTACAGAAGTTGTGGCAAAATCGGCCACAAAAGCAGGTTGCTTTTGAGCAGGAATGGCAATAGCAATTGGATTGGTACCTAATAATCGTTCTTTAGAAAAAGTGGGTGTAACCAAAGGGCCCGCATTGGTCATTGCCCAACCAATCATCTTTTTTTTAAGTGGTAACATGGCATGATATCCCGCAATCCCAAAGTGATTAGAATTTTGAACTGAAATCCAACCTGTACCCACATTTTCTGCCTTTTCCATTGCTATTTCCATCGACTTTGGAGCTATTACCAATCCTAGGCCTTTATCGGCATCAACAACTGCTGTTGATGGAGTTTGATGAATAATAGAAATTTTAGCATTTGGGTTCAATCGATCATTTTCAAATAAACGTATATATCCAGGAATTCTTGCTATACCGTGAGATTCTATTCCCCTAGCATCTGCGGAAACTAAAACCTTGGCTGCTAATTCAGAATCCTCCAAATTAAATCCTATTTTTAAAAATATTTCAGTAACAAATTCGTTTAAACTATGGTATTTTATCATTTAATAAAATTTCTTTACTGCAAATTTAATTATATCTGATAGATAATCCTTATTTTTATTAAAACTAAATACCTAAATCCAAATTTATGGAATCAATCATACATAGCCCAGGGTTTTATATCGCCTTAATAATAATTATCGTTTTAATAAGGGATATATTTATTCAAAAAAAACATACAGTAACGCATAACTTTCCATTAATTGGTCATTTCAGATATTGGTTGGAACAAATCGGGCCAGAAATTAGACAATATTTAATTGCCAATAATAGAGAAGAACTTCCTTTTAATAGAGGAGAAAGATCCTGGATTTATGCATCTTCCAAATCAGAAAATAATTTAACTGGATTTGGAAGTGATTTAGATTTTAATACACCGGGACATTTATTCTTAAAAAATTCTATCAATCAATTTAGACCAGGAAAAGATCATTTTACTAAAAAACATCCTGGAAATATTCCTGCAGCAAAGGTAATCGGATTATCTCATAATAGAAAAAGACCCTATCGTCCGAATTCAATTGTTAATATTTCAGGTATGAGTTATGGTTCCTTGTCTGCAAAGGCTGTGGAGTCATTGAATAAAGGAGCGCTATTGGCAGGATGCTATCATAATACGGGAGAAGGTTCTATTTCTCCTTATCATGAATTTGGAGCGGATATTGTTATGAATATCGGAACTTCATATTTTGGTGTAAGAGATGAAGACGGGAATTTTTCAATGGAAAAATTATTGGAAAAAGTAAACAAATATCCACAACTTCGCGCTATTGAATTAAAACTTTCTCAAGGAGCAAAACCAGGAAAAGGAGGAATGTTACCTGCATGTAAAATTAATAAGGAAATTGCTGAAATTAGAGGTATTCCAATGGGTAAAGATTGTTATTCTCCTGCCTATCATACTGCATTTTCTACCATGGAGGAAATGATAGATTTAATCGAAGAAATTGCCGAAAAAACAGGACTTCCAGTTGGTATAAAATCAGCAGTTGGAAAATTGAATGAATGGGACGATCTAGCCAAATTGATGAAAAAAACTGGAAAAGGCCCAGACTTTATCACAATTGATGGTGGCGAGGGAGGAACAGGGGCTGCTCCCCACTCTTTTACAGATCACGTTTCTCTTCCTCTTCAAGTGGCCTTCCCAAAGGTTTATCAAATTTTCCAAAAACATGAATTATCACAAGATATCTTTTTTATTGCCTCTGGTAAATTAGGGTTTCCTGAAAAAACAATCATGGCAATGGCTATGGGAGCAGATTCCATCAATATTGCTAGAGAAGCAATGCTTTCAATCGGTTGTATCCAAGCCCAAAAATGCCATACCAATGCCTGTCCGGCCGGAATAGCCACTAATTCAAAATGGCTACAAGCAGGAATAAACATCCCTTTAAAAAGTGAACGATTTTATAGATATCATTTTGTATTATTAAAGGAAATAAATGAAATAACCCAGGCGATGGGTTATGAACATCCTTCTTTGATTAAAATGGAAGATATTGATATTTCAGTTGGTATAAATAACAAAACAGAAAGTCTAAAGGATGTTTATGGTTATGAAAAGTCCAATATTGAGTTCGATGGATACGATTATATAAAAAAATGTTCACATCGTGGATCAAATGCAGGCAGAATAGAATTTTAATCTGTATTTTTGCAGCTTAAATTATTTTACTGAATGTTATCAATTACCAATTTAGAATATTATCTAGGTTCTAGAGCTTTGTATAATGGTGCAAATTTGCATATTAAGCCCAAAATGAAAATGGGGTTAATTGGAGCAAATGGAACTGGAAAATCAACCTTACTAAAATTAATTACCGGCGAATATACTCCTGATGGTGGTACAATTTCAAAATCTGGGGATTGTAGCATTGGATTTTTAAATCAAGATCTACTATCCTATCAAACAGATGATTCCATTGTAAATGTTGCCATGCAGGCATTTGAAAGAGCCTTAGAAATTCAAAAGCAAATTGATATTGTACTTCATAAAATGGAAACAAATTATGAAGATTCAGATGTTGATAAATTAGCACACTTACAAGAAGAGTTTGAGCGATTAGATGGATATACCATCCATTCCAAATCAGAGGAAATTTTGGAAGGATTAGGATTTAATACCGAGGATTTAAACAAGCCTTTAAGAACCTTTTCCGGAGGTTGGAGAATGCGGGTAATGCTTGCGAAATTATTATTGCAAAAACCAGAACTTTTATTGCTTGATGAGCCTACTAACCACCTTGACCTACCTTCTATTAAGTGGATTGAAAAATATATTCAAAACTATGAAGGGGCTATTATTGTAGTATCTCATGATCGTTACTTCCTGGATAACACAGTAAATTATATTGCTGAGGTATCTGGACAGAAAATTAATTTATATACAGGTAATTATTCCCAATATTTGGAAGAAAAGGAATTGAGAAATGAGGTACAAAAGGGAGCTTTCGAAAACCAACAAGCACAAATTAGACAGACTGAAAGATTCATTGAGCGCTTCAAAGCTAAATCAACTAAAGCTAGACAAGTCCAATCTAGGGTAAAAGCATTAGAAAAATTGGATATTGTGGAAGATGTGATTGATGAAACTGCCAAGGTGAATTTTAAATTTAATTTTGGAACGCAACCTGGAAAATTCATCTTATTTCTAGAGGAAGTATCCAAGGCCTATGGCGAAAAAATCATTCTTAAAAATACCAATGCAACAATAAATCGAGGAGATAAAATCGCCTTAATAGGTGCTAATGGAAAAGGAAAATCTACTTTATTAAGAATAATTTCAGGAACAGAAAAAATACAAGGAGATAGAAGGACGGGACATAACGTTATTGAATCATTCTTTGCACAACATCAATTAGAAAGTTTAAATGTAGAAAATACCTTATTAGAGGAATTAAAAAGCCTAGGAACTGACAAATCTGAAATGGAATTGCGAAGTGTATTAGGATGTTTTTTATTCGGAGGTGAAGAAGTATTTAAAAAGATCAAAGTATTATCCGGAGGAGAAAAATCAAGGGTGGCATTAGCAAAGGTATTAATATCAGAAGCTAATTTTCTTTTATTAGATGAACCTACCAACCATTTAGACCTTCAATCAATTAATATATTAATTCAAGCATTGCATCAGTACGAAGGCACTTTTGTAGCGGTTTCCCATGATCGACATTTTGTTCGAAATGTAGCAAATAAAATATGGTATATCGATAATTTCGAAATAAAAGAATATCCAGGAACTTTTGATGAATATGAACAATGGCAATTAGAAAATGATGAAAAATCCGATTCATTAGAGAATAAGTCGTCTAAAAAACCTACTAAAATCAATTCAGGTAAAAAAGAATCCAATTCAACTAAAGAAATTTCTAATCAAAAAGAAATTGAAAAAATGGAGGAAGAAATTCTCAATCTAGAATTCAAAAAAGAGGAAATGGAAAAATTATTGGCCGATTTAGCTACTGAAAACAAATTGGATGAATTAAGAAAGAAAACGCATGAATTAGACAAGATCAACAAGAACATAGAAGAATTAAATTCTATTTGGGAAAAATTAATTCAATAAATGAAAAAACTTATTATTTTTTTTCTTTTTAGTTTCTATTTTGGATTTTCACAAATTCATTCAATAACTGTTAGTAAAAAAAATAATTTTGATTTCAATTCAAATTTAATTGTTATTCCACTAGAGCAATTTAATGAATATGTTTTAGGGTTTGATGATTTAGATTTATCCTATAAATCCTATTATTTAAAAATTGAACATCAAACCCAGAATTGGGAAGATTCAAATATAAACGAAATCACCTATTTAAGAGGGTTCAATAATCAACCTATTAGAGATTATATTCAATCTTCCTCTACCAAGGTACCCTATCTCCATTATGAAATAGCTTTACCTGAAATTAAAATTGGGGGTAATTATCTTATAAAAGTATCTACTGATAGATATGGCCGAAATCTCGTATTTTCAAAAAAAATAATGGTATTAGATAAAAAGGTCAACCCCTTTGGGAAAATTGAATTTTCAAATTTTCCTTCCTTAAGAAATTCGCATCAAAAAATTGACTTAGGTTTTGTATATAATAAGGGTCTTTATTTCCAAAGTAAAGATGATTTTAAAATAAAGGTATTCCAAAACGGACAAATTCTAGAACAAGAAAATTGGCCCTCCCCGATTATTAATGATTTTGAACATAAAATATATTTTCAATTCTTCAATGGAGAAAATAATATTGAAGCAGGGAATGAATTTAGGTTAATTGATTTACGGTCAAGCTCTCAAAATTTAATCAATGTTACCTCCATATCTGAAGAAAACGGTAAGAATGTTTTAAGTACAGAATTAAATAAAAAGGAAAGTAATGGTGTGTATATTCA
Organism: Bacteroidota bacterium; assembly: GCA_046047395.1. Classification (GTDB taxonomy): domain Bacteria; phylum Bacteroidota; class Bacteroidia; order Cytophagales; family Spirosomataceae; genus CAZVFE01. The sequence continues at coordinate 7,290 of JBJOIA010000035.1, forward strand.
AAAATTAGATAGAAATCAAAATTATTTATTCAATAACTATGAATTTCCTAATCAATTAAATATGATAGATTATGTTATTTGTAGATTTTTATTGAACACAAATAAACAAGATGAAGATATTTATGTAGTAGGTGCTTTTAATGATTTTAAATTTG
>JBJOIA010000036.1:0-3140 GCA_046047395.1 Bacteroidota bacterium
GAGGATTCAATTTCCTTTCTCCAAGAACAAGTTCTCTATCTCCATTTTTGAGATGATTTAAATAGGTATTTAAATTATCTGGAAGATACACACTCTCTTGAACGGTGGCTATTTTATTGGAATTTATACCCAAAGCAAGGTTCATTCCGAGTGTAACCCAATCATTAGGTGGTAAATAATCATTCATCCAATCTCTAAAACTTTTTCCTTTAAGTTCAATTGGCAATTCATTGGATTCTTTTATTCCATCTAAAGAAACTAATAAATCTCTTAAACGAGAGGAACAATTATCAAAGAAAAATTGATAAGCATAATATTTATTTTCAGGAAGCAGATTTGTTTTTAGTTTTAGATAAAGTGTTGAAACTTGGGAGGAATCTAAATCCAATTCTTGCAGGTCTATTTCCCTTCCTTCATAATTTAAATAAAAATTAGATTCTTTGTCAAAGGGATAAACTGAAATAGAATATGGCAAAGTTCCCTTTAAAAATTTCCAATAAAAATTCGGTGTATTAAAATCAAAAGTACCATAATTAAACCCTTCATTTAAGCCTGTTTCAGAATCTAGAAAAACTAAAATACTATGTCCGAAACTCGAATATAATTCAGTGCCAGGCTCGATAGTAGCAATATAAACACGCGTATTCGAACTTAATTGAGCATTAAGAAAAAAAGGAAATATTAAGAATAAAAGTAGTTTTTTCATATTAATTTATTCCTTTGATAATAAGAACCATTTCACCTCGAACCTTATCTGGATTTAGGTTAAAGAAATCTCTTAATTCCAAACTGGTACCTCTATGATATTCTTCATGTAATTTAGATATTTCTCTGGCTACCAAAACCTGTCTATCCTCACCCAAAAATTCAACTAATTGTTCCAAAGTCTTTACGATTCTATGAGGAGATTCATATAAAATGATGGTTCTTTTTTCGATTGAAAGCTCTTTAAATTTAGTTTGTCTTCCTTTTTTCACAGGAAGAAAACCTTCAAAAACAAAGGAATCTGTAGGAAATCCAGAGGAGGTAAGTGCAGGAACAAATGCCGTAGCACCTGGTAAAGCAGTAATTGGAATATCATTTTCAATACAAGATTTCACCACCAAATAGCCTGGATCAGATATACCCGGAGATCCTGCATCAGAGACTAAGGCAATTTTTTGTCCTTCCTTTAATAATTTAATTACTCCTGCAACAGACTGATGTTCATTATGCGCATGATGCGCCATTAGTCGTTTGGTTATAGAAAGATGTTTTAATAGTTTTCCTGTATTCCTGGTATCTTCGGCTAAAATAATATCCACTTCCTTTAAGACGTTTATAGCTCTCAAAGTAATATCTTCTAAATTTCCAATAGGTGTAGGAACGAGGAAAAGCATTGCTAAAATTAATAAAAATTAAGTTAATAAAATTAATAAATTAATGTTGTAAAATATCAACAAAATTATGAATTGATGGACCAAAAAAAAGGAGAATCATGATGATTCTCCTTATGCAGAGGGTGAGGGATTCGAACCCCCGGACCTGTTACAGTCAACAGTTTTCAAGACTGCCTCAATCGACCACTCTGACAACCCTCTTTGTACTTTGGTGATGCAAAATTAGTAAAATATTTCGATTTCAAATAAAATTTTTTCAAAATATATTTTTATCAATCAATATTGAAGGAGTTTAAAATAAAATTAAGCTTTTCAGATTGATTTAAATCTTCTGGAATCCAATGAATTACGATTCCATCCTTTTCCATTTTTCTAAAAAATGTCATTTGTCTTTTGGCAAATTGTTGAATGGCAATGGTAAGTCCTTCTATAAATCTTTGCTTTGTTATTTCTCCTTTTAAAAAAAGGCTTAACCATTTATACTCCAATCCCAACCATTCTAATTCATCATTTGAAACCCCATTTTTCAATAAATTTTCTGATTCTTCAATCAAACCTTGATTCTCTATTCGATCCAATAGTCTAATTCTACAATTTTCTCTTCTTTTATCTAAACGAGGATTTAAACCAAAAACATGAAAATCTAAATCATATTCCAAAGGTTTATCTAAAAAATCGGGCAAATGAGAAAATTGATATTTCTTAAGAATGGATTGAAGGTATAAGCCAGTTCCTCCGCATAAAATAGGCAATTTTCCCTTTTGACGTATTTCCTTAATAGCAGAAAGGGCTTTATATTGAAAATGTGCAACCGAAAATTTCTCTCCAATATCAATTATATCAATTAAATGAACCGGAATAGTTTTACTCTCAACTTGGTATTCCATTAAATCTTTTCCTGTTCCGATATCAAGACCACGATAAACCTGTCTAGAATCCACGGAAACTATCTCGCCATTTAATTTATGGGCTAACTGTACAGCTAAACGTGTTTTTCCGGAGGCAGTCGGACCAAGAATTACCAAAATTTTAGACATTCCAACGTAATTTATAATTCCCTAAATTAAAAAAATCTGCATGATTTAAACTTTCTATTTTTCTTCTCTGATTATTCACCAATTCAAAATATAAGGGTTTTGTAAGTTGATCCAATTTAAAACCCAGATATCTTAATCCAGAGGCATCGTTCCATTCAATATCAACATAAGTCATAATATCATTTAATTCTTTTTGTTTAATTTGAAATTCCAATAATTTTGACCAGCCCCCAACTATATGGTAATTAGCCACTGTTGCAAAACGGATTAATTCTTGAGAATACTTTCCTAATAAATTCGAATCTTTCAGTTTCATTGTTTTGCCAAAAATTGCCAATCCTACCACCCATAAATCCTCATATTGATAAATTGGACCCTCATAACGGAATTTTCTATGATTAGGAAAAGCCAAGGCTAAATAATCTTTTCCTGGAGTGAAGCCTAAAATATGATGTTTTATCATAAATTCCTTCGCAAAATCAGGATTTACGGGAATTATTTGAAGGTCTCGAGCATGAATTTTCTTAGATTTACCTAATCTTAATAAAATTGTTGATTCGATAAGTTCAGGATTTCTAAAATAAATATCTTCCCAAATAATAAACTTTTTAAGACCTAAATTTCTTGATTGAAGAATATCATCTCTTAATTTAATAATAAATTGGAAATCAATTAATTTCGATGAAACTTTATTGAGGATTAGGTATTCAGTTTTAAAATCTTC
>JBJOIA010000037.1:0-3301 GCA_046047395.1 Bacteroidota bacterium
TGATTCTCCTGAAATTACTTGGGCTAATTATAAAGTTGGACAGTATACAACTGCTTGGACTGACAAGGCTGCAGCATTAGAAGCAGTTAAGTTAGAAAGAAAGTTAGAATTAGCTATGGAAGGTCATAGATTATATGATTTACAAAGATGGGGAGACTTAGAGAAAGTAATGGTTCCATACTTAGAAAGAGAAAAGAAAGTAGTAAATATCATGAATTCTGCTACTACTCCTTCTTCTAAAAACTATGCATTCCCAATCCCTACTTCTGAAATTGATAGATCAGGTGGTGCTTTAACGCAAAACACTGGTTATTAATATCATTAGTTGATTTAAATATTTAAAAATAGAGTAGGAATTTTCCTACTCTATTTTTATTATATTTATATTTGAATAAAATTTATTTATGAAATATTTTTATCCACTCTTCTTATTAATATTTACTGTTTCCTGTAATTCAACCAATCATTCAAATTCAGTTTTTGATTTAATTGATGCATCAGAATCTGGAATAGATTTCATTAATAAAGTGGAGGATAGGGAAGATTTTAATGTTTTAAATTATCGAAATTACTATAATGGCGGGGGGGTAGCCTTAGGAGATATCAATAATGATGGTTTAGTAGATATTTATTTTTCAGGAAATATGACTGAAAATAAATTATATTTAAATAAAGGTAATCTGCAATTTGAGGATATAACTTTAAAATCTGGTACAAAAGGGAAAGATTCTTGGTGTACGGGCGTAACCATGGCTGATGTTAACCACGATGGCTTTCTGGATATTTATGTATGCTATTCCGGAAATGCAGAAAAAGAAAATAAAGAAAATGAACTCTTTATTAATAATGGAAACCTAACATTCACTGAAAAGGCTTTGGAGTACGGTCTAAATGATGCGGGTCTTTCTACTCATGCATCATTTTTTGATTATGATTTGGATGGTGATTTGGATTGTTTTGTTTTAAATAATTCATATCGCGATCCAGAAAGGATACCTACAAAAAATACAAGAACGGAATTTGGAACAGAGGGAGGCGACCGGTTCTATAGAAATGATAACGGAAAATTTGTCAATGTTACGCAGGAAGTAGGTCTTTTTTCTTCTGATATTGGTTTTGGTTTAGGAGTTTCTATAGCAGATTTGAATGGTGACCTATATCCAGATATGTATATTTCAAATGATTTTTGGGAAAGAGAATATTTATATATCAATAATCAGGATGGGACCTTTTCCGAAAGATTGAATGGAAATATAAAATATACCTCATTGGCCTCTATGGGCTCAGATATTGCTGATATTAATAATGATGGTTATATGGATATTTTTTCAACCGATATGCTTCCTCCAGATAATTATCGTTTAAAAGCTGCAACAAAATTTGATGATACCTATATCTTTAATAAAAAGTATTTGGATGGATTTCATTATCAAATTATGCAAAATTGTTTGCACCTAAATCAAGGAGATGGTGAATTCGTTGAAACTGCCCATTTTTCGAATGTTTCTGCTACTGATTGGTCTTGGGGAGCTCTAATTTTTGATATGAATTTAGATGGATTTAAGGATATTTTTGTAAGTAATGGGGTGTATCATGATATTACAGATTCTGATTTTATTGATTTTATAGCAGACCAGGATAAAGTAAAAGGAATCATTCAAGAAAAAGGAAGATATGATTTTAGAGATTTTGTTGAATTCCTTCCACATAATCTAAGAAAAAATTATGCCTTCATCAATCAAGGTGGAATTAAGTTTGAGAATTTGTCTAATGAATTAAATTTGAACCAAGAATCCTATAGTAATGGCTCTGCTTATGCTGATTTAGATAATGATGGGGATTTAGATTTAGTTGTGAATAATGTAAATATGCCTGCTTTTTTATATGAAAGCCATGCATCAGAATCAAATAATTATTTAAAACTTGAATTGAAAGGTTCAAAACTTAATCCTTTTGGAATAGGTGCTACTGTTTATTTATATGCTAAAGACCAAAAGCAAATAGCTTATAATATTAGTTCTAGAGGTTTTGAAAGCTCAGTCGATCCAAAAATCATTTTTGGATTAGGGAAAAATGATAAAATAGACTCCTTAAGAGTAATATGGCCAGATTTTAAGACTCAAATTATCAAGAATCCTCAGATAAATACAAAAATTGAATTGGTTTATTCTCAAGATCTACCCAATTTTATTTTGTCTCCCTCAATAAAATCAAAACCCTTTATGAATGTATCTTCTAGTACTGTAGGAGATATAATTCAAAAAGAGAATTATTTTGTAGATTATGATTATGACCGCCTAATACCTCATGCTTCCTCTACCGATGGCCCTAAAATTATTAATGGAGACGTAAATGGAGATGGTTTAGAAGATTTTATTCTCCAAGGTCCAAAAGGTTCGGCAGATAGATTATTTATTGCCAATAAAGATAAATTTATTGAGAAAATTATACCAGACTTTATTAAGAATAAAGCGATTGAATCTGTTTCAGGTGCTTTGTTTGATTCAGATAATGACGGTGATTTGGATTATTTAATGGGGCCAGGCGGCAATGAGGCCAATTCAGATATTTCAGCATTCACAGCAGTGCTTTATAAAAATGATGGAAAGGGGAATTTCACTATTGATGCAGATAATAATTTAAAAATAATAGGTCAAATTGGGACAATCAAACCGAAGGATTATGATTTAGATGGTGATATGGATTTATTTGTTGGAGGAAAGTCTATCCCTGGTGCCTATGGCTTAAGTCCTCGGTCTTATATTTATAGAAATGAAGGGAAGGGTAAATGGACTGATCAAACGAATAAATTTACAGGCCCTATTGGGATGGTCAATGATGCAATTTGGCAAGATTTAAATGGTGATAAATATCCCGAATTAATAGTAGTTGGGGAGTGGATGCCAATCACAATTTATACCAATCAAGCCGGATATCTTGGAGAACCAAGTCAAATTATGAATACGGAAGGATGGTGGACAACCATCAGTTCAATGGATTATGATGGGGATGGTGATTTAGATTTTATTTTAGGTAATTGGGGCGAGAATTTTCGATTAAAACCAACAGTAGACAGGCCAATTTCAATTTATGTTTCTGATTTTGATGAAAACAAAAAAGTCGATACGATTTTAGAATGGTTTCCTCCTGCCGATGAAAAGCCTTTTCCTTTTGCAAGTAAAATGGATTTGACAAGTCAGATTCCAAGTTTGAAAAAGGGAAAAATTAATTATAAAGACTTTGCTGAATTAGGGGTAAATGATTTATTTGAGGAGGAAAAATTTTCCAAAGCCATTAAAAA
>JBJOIA010000038.1:0-10711 GCA_046047395.1 Bacteroidota bacterium
GCAGGCTTGGTAATTAATATTCGAACAAGATCTCCATGAAAGGCTCCTTTTAAATCGTAAACAGGTACATAAATATCTTTTTCAGAATTGGTATTAATGATGAAGGAATAATTTGGATTAACAAAATCAACATTTCCTTCAACGAATAAGTCGGATTGGTAGAACTGAAAGGCACCATTGGGCAATTGGTGAATATGATTCTCCTGAATTAGTTCTTCTAAAATTTGATCAAACAATCTTCTATTTTCCGCCCCTTTTATTCCGTATGATTTGTATAATTTAGAATTAGTGAATTTTAAATCATAATTAATTGAGAAATAGTCAATAAGGTCTTGTTTAATATATTCGTATTCTTCTTCTAATTTTTTTGAAAACATAATATTAAACTCTATTTTTAAAGTTACTGAATTTTAAACAAAAAATTCGTAATATTAATTGAATAAATTATCAACATACGTAAAAGATGCAAAAATTCATTAAACCTTTAGCCTATATAATTTTCTTGCTTTTTATTTCGGGGAAATTATTTTCACAACAAACCTTTCCATTAGAAAATGTAAGGGATGAATCGGATAAGTTTATAAGTTTTAAAAATGCAATGATTCATTTAAAAGACGGTGAAATATTAGAGAATGGAATATTGATTATTCATGATGGAAGAATTGAAAATATTGGAAAGGATATTTCAATTCCTAAAAATTCTCTTTTAATTGACCTTAAAGGAAAGCATATTTTCCCTTCCTTTATTGATTTATATTCCAATTATGGGCTTGATATTCCAGATAACCTTAGAAGACAGCCTGGGATGTACCAACATTTATCCTCCAAAAAAGGAGCTTATAGCTGGAATGAAGCAATTCGACCGGAAATAAATGCGGTTGAATATTTTTCAATCAATCCTGAAAGAGCGAAGGAATATCGAGAAAATGGATTTGGCATGGTCTTATCTCATAATCCTGATGGAATTATGAGAGGCACAGGAGTTTTAATTAATCTTGATGAAAAATCATCAAATTTATCCGTATTAAAAAAGGCTGCATCTTCTCATTTCTCCTTTAATAAGGGAAATTCAAAACAAGATTTTCCCACTTCCTTAATGGGCTCGGTTTCTTTAATTAGGCAAAGCATTATTGATGCCAATTGGTATAAGAATCAAATTAACCTAGACAAAGAAGGTAGAAATTTAAGTTTAATAGCCATTAATGAACAAAAGGATTTGCCAAAAATATTTGAGGCGAATGATAAGTGGGATATTCATCGTATTCAGACAATTTCTAATGAATTTGGAATGAATTTTATTGTGAAGGCTAGTGGGAATGAATATCAGAGAATGGATTTAATGAAATCATCGGGTATGGCCTTTATTTTACCCCTAAACTTTCCAAAAAAATATAAAATTCAAGATGCTGATGATGAGCGTATCATTAATTTAAGGGAATTAAAGCATTGGGAATTAGCTCCTAGCAATCCAGCTAATTTTGAAAAAATGGGAATTTCTTTTAGTCTTACCTCTTATGGTTTAGGTAATAAGGATTTTAGGGAAATGTTGAATTTGGCAATAGAAAGTGGACTAACTAGAAAGACCGCATTGCGGGCTTTAAGTCTTGAGCCTGCGAAATTCTTAGGAATGGATAAAGAAATAGGTTCATTGGAAAAGGGGAAATTGGCAAGTTTCTTTATTTCAGACAAAGATTATTTTGAAAAAGATTCTAAAATACTTGAAAATTGGGTTCAAGGAGAAAAATATACCATTAATTACGAAAATTTATATCCCATTTCCGAGGGAAAATATGTACTTAAAGTAGGAAAGGAGACCTTTCCTGTTTTAATTGAAAAGAAAAAAGATCTATCAGAATTTAAGATCATTAGTGGGAAGGATACCCTTGATACTAAATTAAATCAAGAAAATAATCTAGTACAAATTGATTTTGAATTCAAGAAAGACTCCAAAAATTTTACGAATCTTTCAGGAATAATTCAAGGGAATCATTGGTTTGGAAATGGTTTGGATACCAATCGAAAAGAATTTGTTTGGGATTTAACTTTTGTTTCACAATTGGATTCTAAAAATGAGATAGAATCGGATAGTTCAAAAAATAATCCAAATACAATTGGTGCAGTAGTATATCCATTTATAGGTTATGGAAATCAGGAAATACCAAAATCGAAGAATTTTATTGTTAAGAATGTGACAATATGGACCAACGAAAAAGAGGGCATTCTAAAGGGAATGGATATTTTAGTGGAAAACGGAAAGATAAAACGGGTAGGAAAAAATATTCAACAATCAGGCATACAAATAATTGATGGAACAGGGAAACATTTAAGTCCGGGAATTATTGATGAACATTCTCATATAGCCATTCGAGGTGGGGTAAATGAATGTTCCCAATCTATTACTGCCGAGGTAAGAGTTCAGGATGCAATAAATCCGGATGATATAAATATTTACAGACAACTTTCAGGAGGAGTAACTAGCTCGCATTTATTGCATGGTTCTTGTAATACAATAGGTGGACAAACCCAATTAATTAAAATGAAATGGGGGGCAAGTATTGACGAAATGTTATTTCCTGATTGGGATCCATTTATCAAATTTGCTTTGGGAGAAAATGTAAAGAGAAGTTACAGTGGGAGGAATGATCGTTTTCCTAATACGAGATTAGGTGTTGAGCAAGTTTTAATGGATGCCTTTACGCGAGCAAAAGAATATGAAGCCTTACCAGCAGGGAAAAGGAGAGATTTGGAACTAGATGCTTTGGTGGAAATTTTGAATCAAGAAAGATTTATTACTTGTCATTCCTATGTTCAAAGTGAAATTAATGCAATTATGAAGGTTGCAGAAAAATTCAATTTTAATGTGAATACCTTTACACATATTTTAGAAGGATATAAAGTTGCTGATAAAATGAAAGCACATGGTGCAAGCGGATCTACCTTTGCTGATTGGTGGGCTTATAAAATGGAGGTTCAAGATGCGATTCCGCAAAATGCCTATTTGATGGCTATAAATGGGATGGATGTAGCAATAAATTCCGATGATGCTGAAATGGCAAGAAGATTGAACCAGGAGGCTTCTAAATCTATAGCTTATACGCCAATGAGTGAGGAGGAGGCATTAAAAATGGTTACATTAAATCCTGCAAAAATGTTACATGTTGATAATAGAGTTGGAAGTATAAAAGTTGGCAAAGATGCGGATTTGGTTTTATGGTCAGATAACCCACTGAGTATTTATGCTAAAGCAGAAAAGACTTGGGTTGATGGAATTTTAGAATTTGATAGATCAGATGAGGCTGCTAAATTAAATGCGATGAAAATGGAGAAAATTAGAATCATTGATAAAATGGTTCATAATAAAACTGGAAATATTAATGGTGACCAGGAAATTACTGTAATAATTGAGGATGAGGATTTTTGTGAAGAAAACCATCCAAAGGGTTCAACAATTTGGGATTCAATTAATTAAAAATTTAAGAAAATGAAAAAGAAATATATAATCGGTTTTATTCTTTTATTTTATGTTTTTGGAGCTTTTGCTCAAGAATATATGGCACCAGCACCTGCTCAAAAGAGCCCAATATATTTAACGGGTGGAACTTTACATATTGGAAATGGTGAAGTAAGAGAAAATAAAGTATTGGAAATTAAGCAAGGGAAAATCCATTTTTTGTCGGAATTACCAAAGGCCTTAGAAGAGGACCAAATCTTAGATTTAAAAGGGAAGCAAATTTATCCAGGATTAATAGGTTTGAATAATAATTTAGGATTAGTAGAGGTAAATTCTACAAATTCAACACATGATGAATACGAATTAGGAGATTTTAATCCGAATATTCGATCTATTGTTGGATATAATACAGATTCTAAGGTCATTAATACGGTACGTTCAAATGGGATATTATTAGTGGAGGTTGTACCTTCTGGCACATGGATCAGAGGAAGCTCCTCAGTTGTTCAATTAGATGCATGGAATTGGGAAGATGCTGCATATTCTACTGATTTAGGGATCCATATGAATATTCCTGCGATGATAAAATATCCAAATTCAGGAAATAATTCAGATAGAATTAAACGTAATTTGGAAGAATGGGAAAGGATAAAAGATTATTTTAAGGAGGCTGAATTATATGCGAAGGATCCTCAACCAAAAATAAAAAATTTGAAATTTGAAGCGATGAAAGGTTTATTTTCAAAAGAAAAAATCCTTTTTGCACATTGTGATTGGGTAAAGGAAATATTATTAGCAATTGAATTAAAAAATGAATTTGGTTTGAAATTAGTGATTGTTGGAGGAGCGGATTCTTGGAGAATTGGAGATTTATTGAGTCAAAATGAAATTCCTGTGGTATTACATAATCCACATAATTTACCAGCTTTTGCAGATGATGCAGTTGATTTACCTTATAAAATGGGAGCAATATTAAAGAGGTCTGGAGTATTGTTTTCCATTTCTACAGACGGGGATGAGGCTTATATGCAATTAAGAAATACACCATTTGTTGCAGGTACTTTGGCTGCCTATGGGTTAGACAAGGAGGAGGCACTTCAATCTATTACTGAAAATGCTGCTAAGATTTTAGGAATAGAAAAGAGGACAGGAACCTTGGAAGAAGGGAAGGATGCGAATATTGTAATATCCAATGGAGATATTTTAGATATGCGAAGCCATGAGGTGATAGTAGCCTTCATACAAGGTAGAAAACTTGATTTAAATAATAAACAGAAGGATTTATACCATAAATATTTGAAGAAATATCAAAATTAAAATATAAGTTTTTTGATAATTTTAAGAAAAAATGGTATAAAATTAGGACATTTAAATTTTTTCTTTTTCCTTTAAAAAAAAAACGGACTTATTGTCCCCTAACCACAATTAAACATGGAAAATCAAAATTTCTCATCAGTTTTGATCAAGTCAAGATATAAGCTTGATTTAACACAGTTGGAGGTTGCCTCAAAAGTTGGGGTTAGCCAAAGCGCGTATAATTATTGGGAGTCAGGAAAACATTATCCTACACTTCGAGTAGCGGGTTTACTCCTTACTGTACTTCAGATTCCTCACGACGTTTTTATCCAAACTATTATGGAAGAAAAGGCGAGGAAAAAAAAATAGTTAAGGAAGGCCATGTTGGAAGGTAATTTCAGTTACCAACCCTATTGCACTAAAACGAAAAGCTATGTTATAGGCATTAGATTTAATTGTTTTATCATTACAATGTGGCCCCTTTTCTAGGAAATAAATATAATATTCCTGGTTCCTATCAGCTAATTGTTGGATATCCGGCTTTCCTAAAATATCTGCGATATCGTTTGAAGATGTTCCTTGAAAATTAAATTTATTTTCTTTTAACCAATTGATGGTCTCTTTTCTTTTACCCAAACAGGCTCCCGGGTCAGAATTAAAGGTTTTTAAATCAAATCCTTCTAAATTAGGCTTTTTAGTACATGAGGAAAGTCCAATAATGAGTAGGAGAGAAATGATTATTTTTAGGTTTTTCATCAATTATAAAATTGTTTCAAGAATTGAATTCGTAATACTAATTGCGAAACTAAATAATAATGGGGTAATAAAACCAGAAATCGTAAATCCATCAATTAGTCCAGATGTGAAGTAAACAATTGCAACGTTTATCACTAAGGAAAACAAGCCTAGGGTAAGAATAGTTATGGGAAGACTTATAATTTTTATTATTGGTTTGATAACGGCATTTAAAAATCCAAATACTAATGCCACTATAAAAGCGGTTGTATAACCATCTACTTGAATCCCTTTTAAATAATTGGGGATAATGGAAATCAATCCTGCAATAATTACATATCTAATTAGGAATTTAAGCATATTAATCTATTTATGTCGTTCTTGAAGAACTTTGATAATTTCCTCCAAACCTATTTTTCTATCTTCTAATAAAACTAAATAATGGAAAAGTAGATCTGCTGCTTCTTCTTTAAATAATTGGTCATTATTAGACATTGCTTCAATAACAAGTTCAACAGCCTCTTCACCTACTTTTTGAGCTACTTTATTTGTTCCTCTTGAGAATAAACTTGAAGTATAAGATTTTTCGGATGGGTTATTTTTTCTATTTCTAATGACATGCTTAAGTTTATCCAACCATGCGGCATTATCCTCATTTTTCCCTCCAAAACAAGTATCAGAACCAGTATGACAGGTTGGTCCTGCTGGTTCTACTTGAATTAATATGGTATCCTCATCACAATCTATTTCAACTTCCTTCACAAATAAAAAATTATTTGAGCTCTCACCTTTTGTCCATAAACGATTTTTTGACCTTGAAAAGAAAGTGACTTTTTGGGTTTCAATGGTAATATTAAAAGACTCTTCATTCATATAACCTACCATCAATACATTTTTTGTATTGATATCTTGAATGACTGCGGGAATTAACCCTTTAGAGAAGTCTGGTTTCTTGTTCATATTTTTTCAATTTATTAAATCCTTATGGGAATTCCATAGTTGGACAAATAATTTTTTAAATCAACTATTTCAATTTCTTTAAAATGGAAAATACTTGCTGCCAAACCGGCATCTGCTTTTCCTTTGGTAAATACTTCCTTAAAATCTTCCATTTTACCTGCCCCCCCAGAAGCAATAACCGGGATAGAAACCAATTCGGAGATCGTAGAAGTAATATCTAGTTTAAAACCATTTTTGGTTCCATCTGCATCCATTGAGGTTAATAAAATTTCTCCTGCACCTCTTTCTGTGACTTCTTTTGCCCAAGGAATGGTTTGGATCATGGTTTTTTCTCTACCTCCGTGTGTATGAACATATTCTATTCCTTCAACATTTCGGGTATCTATTGCCACAATAATGCATTGTGCACCAAAAGCAAGGGATAATTCATTTATCAAATCAGGATTTTTGACGGCAGAGGAATTTATGGATACTTTGTCTGCACCAGCATTTAATAAAGCGGAAACATCCTCAATACTGGAGATTCCTCCTCCTACTGTAAAGGGAATATTAACATTTCTTGCTACTTCCTTTACTAGTTCTACTAAAGTTTTTCTTCTATCTACAGTAGCAGTAATATCTAAAAATACTAATTCGTCTGCCCCACTTTCGGCATATATTCTACCTAATTCAACAGGGTCTCCCGCATCCCTTAAATTAACGAAATTAGTACCTTTTACGGTTCTTCCATCTTTAATATCCAAACATGGGATGATTCTTTTTGCTAGCATTCCATTAAATTTTTTATTTCATTTAATTGAATTCTCCCTTCATAAATAGCTTTCCCAACAATTACGCCATATAGATTCATTTCCTTTAATTGGATTAAATCTTGAAGATTTGAAACTCCCCCTGAGGCAATAATATTTAAATTAGGAAAATCCTCTTGCATTTTTTTATAATATGGAAGATTGGGCCCTTCCAATAAACCATCTTTTTCTACATCGGTAGAAATGATATATTGAATTCCTTTAGTTTGATAGGTTTCAAGAAATGAATTTAAATCTAGTCCTGAATCTTCCTCCCAGCCAGAAACGGCAATTTTCCCTTTATGGGTATCAGCCCCAATGATTATTTTATCTGTACCAAATTTTTCAAGCCAAGAGAAAACAAGGTTTTGATTTCTTACCGCAATACTTCCAGCTGTAATTTGGTTCGCACCAGCATTAAAAGCTGATTCTAACATATCATCAGACTGCACTCCCCCTCCAAAATCAATAATTAAATTAGTTTCTTTGGCAATATTTTCCAGGGTTTTGATATTCACAATTTTTTTTGCTTTTGCGCCATCTAAATCTACAAGGTGAAGTCTTTGGATACCCGAATCTTCGAATTCTTTTGCCACCTCCACAGGATTGGATCGATATTCCTTCTTAGTAGAATAATCCCCTTTGGTTAGACGAACACATTTGCCGTCGATAATATCTATTGCTGGTATGATTTGAAACATCTTATAATTTTAAAAAATTCTGCATCAGTTTTTGTCCGATATTCCCAGAGATTTCTGCATGGAATTGTGCGGCATAAAAATTATCTTTTTGAATGATAGCGGAAAAATCTTGCGTATAATGACAGCTTGCCAATGTATATTTTCCCACTGGGACATAGAAAGAATGAACGAAATACACATAATCTCCTTCATGAATACCTTCCAATAAAGGATGAGGGGATAAATTATGGATATTATTCCATCCCACATGAGGAATTTTTTCTGTATTAGATTGAAATCGTATCACATCTGTATTAAATATTCCCAAACAATCTACCTCTCCCTCCTGAGAATGGTTGCACAATAATTGCATGCCAATACAAGTAGCAAGTACAGGTTGTTTTAAATTTGGAATTACAAGATCTAATCCTTTTTCTTTCAGATGGCTCATGGCAGTACTTGCCTCTCCAACCCCCGGGAAAATTATTCGTTCAGCACTCATTAAATCTGAATGAGAATCAGTAAGGTAATACTTTACCCCAATTCTATCCAAAGCAAACATAACAGATGCTACATTTCCTGCATTATATTTAACGATTGCTACTTCTTTACTCATTGCATTAAAAACTGTAAAGTTACTCTATTATTGGCATAATTAAAATAAATCAGTTAATTCATAAAAATTTATTTAATCAGTTTCTTTTGCCATTTTATGAAATTTATCTTGTAAATTTCAGGGGGTAAGGGGAAGATGTTCCCCTTCAACATAAAAAAATAAATTTCCTAAAAGATTATTGATAAATTAATGAAAAAGGCAAATGGGGATTGGTTATATTTTATTTGGATGACTTTATTGCCTTTATTAGTTTCTATTGAAAGTTCTTATCTAGTTTATAATTTCACAGAAATCTTATTAAATCAATCCTGGGTATATATCTTATTAATTTATATCGGAATCGGCTTTGCAATGGGCCTTGCAATCATTCCAACTACCATGGTGTCAATCTTATCAGGCTATTTATTTGGACTCAACTCTTTACCACTACTAATATTTTCCTATTTGCTAGCTTCTTTAATAGGATTTTTACTTGGGAAAATCATTCAGCCAACTAGTATAAAAACCCTTATTCAAAAGAAAAAAAATATCAGTTTAGTGAACAATTCAATTGAAGACGAACCATTTAAATGGATATTTTTTATGAGACTTTCCCCCGTATTACCTTTCGCATTAAGCAATGCTTACCTCTCATTATTAAAAATTCCTTTTAAATATTTTATCAGTGGAAGTGCATTAGGAATGCTTCCTCGGACGATTATTGCCATTTGGACAGGCTCCGAAATTCAAAATTTATCAATGATTATAGAAGGGAAAATAGAAGCAAATATTCAAAATTACCTAAGTCTAGGCTTTTTGATAATTTCAATTATTGGCTTCTATTTTTTAATTCGAAAAAGAATTATCAAAGGGTAGAAGAATCAATTACCATTACCTTCCCCCATAGATGCATATTGTCCTCAATAAACTTTTTATGCTCTGGACTGTATAAATACTCATTCTCTTTTTTGTCGTCTTCAAATACCATAACCACTGAAATTGAATAAGTACCCTCCGTTACTGGCTTATCAAAATCTGTAATTACAGGACTTCCAACATGAACCATTTGGATCATTGGAAGTTTTCCTAATTCAATAATGGCATTTCTCAATTGATCTACTTCCTCTTTTTTATCTGGATTTTTAGCCCAGAATAATACATGATGTATAAAATTCATTGACTCCTTCTTTTTTTGATTAATCATACCTGCACCCATTGCAGCAATCCCCGAGTTTTTGATAAAATTTCTTCTAGAATTCATAGGTTTATTATTTAATACGTAAATTTGCAAAAAAATAATTTAAATTTATTATTCTGTGAATAAGAAAGTAGTATTAATGATTTTAGATGGTTGGGGAATTGCTACCAACCCAAAAGTTTCTGCTATTGATGCAGCAAATGTTCCATTTATAAATTCCTTGTATGGGAAATATCCTCATTCTAAATTAGAGGCTTCTGGTTTAGCTGTAGGTTTGCCGGAAGGACAAATGGGAAATTCAGAGGTTGGGCATATGAATCTTGGTGCCGGTAGAGTGGTTTATCAAAACTTAGTAAGAATAAATAAGGCAGTTCAAGAAAATACCTTAGCTTCTGAACCCGCTTTAAAGGAAGCCTATCAATATGCAATTGATAACCAGAAACCGGTGCATTTTTTTGGTCTAGTTTCTGATGGAGGGGTACATGCCCATATAGAACATCTAAAATCTCTTGTGAAATCTGCATCTGAATTTGGTATAAAACAAGTATATGTTCATGCCTTTACTGATGGAAGAGATACTGATCCGCAGGGGGGAGTCGCTTATCTAACAGATTTACAAAATACTTGTGATCAATTTGGAGCAAAAATAGCTTCTGTAACAGGTCGATATTATGCAATGGATAGAGACAATCGTTGGGAAAGAGTCGCTCTTGCATACCATGCAATGGTAAATGGGCAGGGTGATGCTTCCTCAAATATCATTCAATCTATCAAGGATAATTATGCCAATGGCATAACAGATGAATTTATCAAACCAATCATTCAGGTAGATCAAAATGGTACACCTATTGCTACCTTGTCTGAAGGTGACGTTGCTATTTGTTTTAATTTCCGTACCGACCGAGGAAGAGAAATTACTCAGGCTCTAACGCAAAAGGATTTCCATGAGCAAAATATGGCTAAATTGAATTTATATTATTTAACCATGACGGAATACGATAAGGAATT
>JBJOIA010000039.1:0-6630 GCA_046047395.1 Bacteroidota bacterium
TAGCGGAAGAGGATTCAAAAGCAGAAGAGAAGCAAATTGGTTTATTTGATGAAGATGATAATGAAGCTATTGCTAAATTAGGAGTTTATGACCCTACTTTGGATTTATCTTCCTATTTATATCCAAGTTTAGATTTATTAAAGGATTATCAGACTAATAATGAAATTCAAGTTAGTATGGACGAACTGAAGGAGAATAAATCCCAGATTGTTACAACTTTGAGTCATTATGGAATTGAAATTCAAAAAATTGAAGCCACCATTGGGCCAACAGTTACCTTGTATGAGATTGTTCCAAAGGCCGGGGTGCGTGTTTCGAAAATAACTTCCTTGGAAGATGATTTAGCCTTGTCATTAGCTGCTTTAGGAGTAAGGATAATTGGACAAATGCCAGGAAGAGGTACGATTGGTATTGAGGTAGCGAATAAAAATAGAGAAATGGTTCCTTGTAGGACCGTAATTGGTTCTGAAAAATTCCAAAAATCTACCATGGAATTGCCAATTGGATTAGGTAAGACCATTTCTAATGAGATTTTTGTTACAGATTTGGCAAAAATGCCACACTTATTGGTTGCAGGAGCAACAGGGCAGGGTAAGTCGGTTGGAATTAATATGATTCTTACTTCCTTATTATACAAGAAACACCCAGCCACCTTGAAATTTGTTTTAGTGGATCCTAAGAAGGTTGAATTATCTTTATTTAATAAAATTGAAAGACATTTTCTTGCAAAATTACCAGATGAAGAGGATGCGATTATCACAGATACTAAGAAGGTTGTAAATACCTTAAATTCATTATGTAAAGAAATGGATTTACGATATGATTTATTGAAGGATGCAGGTTGTAGAAATATCAAAGAATACAACCAGAAATTCATCAATAGAAAATTAAATCCTGAAACGCATAAGTATTTGCCATATATCGTATTGGTAATAGATGAATTGGCAGATTTAATGTTGACCGCCGGAAAAGAGGTAGAGCATCCAATTGCTCGTTTAGCACAGCTTGCTCGTGCCATTGGTATACATTTGGTGGTTGCTACTCAAAGACCATCTGTAAATGTAATTACGGGTACTATTAAGGCAAACTTCCCTGCAAGACTATCTTTTAAGGTAATGTCGAAAATTGATTCAAGAACAATTCTTGATTCAAGTGGGGCAGATCAATTAATAGGAATGGGGGATATGTTATTATCTTTAGGTTCTGATATTATTCGTCTACAATGTGCATTTGTGGATACACCTGAGGTTGATGCTGTTTGCGAATATATAGGTGAACAAAGAGGGTATCCTTCAGCTTATTATTTGCCAGAAACAGAAGATTCAGAAGGAGGAGGCCTAGACAGAGAAGATTTTGATGCATCTGATAGAGACCAATTCTTTGATGAGGCTGCACGATTAGTGGTAATGCACCAACAAGGTTCAACCTCCTTAATTCAAAGAAAACTTCGTCTTGGCTATAATCGTGCTGGAAGGTTGATAGATCAACTGGAGGCTGCTGGAATAGTAGGTGCCTTCGGAGGTTCTAAAGCTAGAGAAGTACTTATCAAGGACGAAACAGAATTAGAAAATTTATTAAAAGAATTAAATCAATAATGAAAACCATTCAATCAATTTTATTTGTATCTATACTTTTTTTTGCTGAATTAGCCTCTGCACAATCAAATAAGGCTATTACTTATTTGGATAATATGCAAAAGAAATACAAAAGCCTTGCTGGCTTTACGGCTAATTTCAGTTTAGATTTAGGAGATGGAGAGCCTATGGTCGGAGAAATTTCTGTAATGGGAAATAATTATAAATTAAAAATGGGGGGACAAGAAATCTTCAACAATGGTGTGGAAGTGGCAACCTATTTCAAGGAATTAAATGAGGTAACTATTACTGAATATGATGCGGAAGAAGATGAACTTTCGCCTGCAAAAATTTATAATCTGAACAAGAATGAATTTTCAATTTCCTTGATAAAGGAAGATGCAAGTTCTGCTCAAATTCAATTGGTTCCTAAGAAATCACAATCTATATCAAAGATTGTATTAACATTGGACAAGAATAATTCGAATATTCGCTCTTGGGTTTTAACAGAGAAGTCTGGAGATAGGCAGATATTTAAGGTTACAAAAATGAATACCCAGGTAAAACTTACTAAGTCTTTATTTGAATTCAATAGTAAATCTCACCCGGGCGTTGATATTAATGATCTACGTTGATAGCATTACTGGCATTACCAACATTAAAGTATCTTCACTTTCATCTTGATCAGAAGGGATTAACAAACCAGCTTTATTTGGCTCACTTAATCTTATTTCTACAAATTTAGAATCTAGGTTCCCCAATAATTCTGAGATAAATTTAGCATTGAATCCTATTTCTAGAGGGTTTCCAGCATATTCGCAGGTTAACTCTTCATTTGCTTCATTTGAGAAATCTAAATCCTCAGCAGAAACTACTAATTTATTATCAGCTAATTTGAAACGAATTTGATGGGTGGTCTTATTAGAATAAATTGAAATTCTTCTTACTGAACCCAATAGTTCCATTCTATTGATGGTACAAATATTATTATTGGCCTTTGGAATGGCATTTTCATATTCTGGAAAACGCTCATCGATAATACGACATATTAATTGGAAACTATCAAAAGCAAAGAATGCATTTGAACTAGAAAATTCAACATTTACTTGCGTATCATCCGTTGGAAGGGTAGATTTTAATAAACCCAAGGCCTTCTTTGGTAAGATAATATTTCCGCTATTGCCTGCTTGAACATCGTTTCTTCTATAACGGATAAGTCTATGCCCGTCAGTCGCAACAAAATTCGTATTATCCCCATTCATTTGAATTAAAACGCCTGTCATTGCCGGACGCATATCATCTGTAGAAACAGCTAATAAAGTATTATTGATTGCGTCTCCAAGAACCTGTGCAGGTAATTGCATGCTAGATGTTTTATTTACCTCTGGTACTTTAGGGAAGTCGATAGGATTTTCACCACTCAATTTAAAGCGACCATTGGAAGTTTGAATTTCAGCAGCAAAAGTTGCTTGATCAGCTGTAATTGTAACAGGTTGATCAGGTAGATTTCTTAATGTTTCCACTAGTAATTTAGCTGGTAAACATATTGAGCCATTTTCACTTCCACTTACATCCACCATGGTATACATAACAGTCTGTAGGTCAGAAGTAGTTAAACTCAACGAATTTCCATCTAATTCCACTAAAACATTTTCCAAAATCGGAATGATTGGATTACTTGCTACTACGCCATTGATAGCAGAGATTTGTTTCAATAAAACATTGGATGCTACTTGAAATTTCATATAAGTTTTTTTGAGAGATTATATCTTTAAATTTAACCTTGAAGATAAGGTATTTTAAGAATTTTAACAAATACTTAGGTGCTGTATTTTTGTTTTCTATGATAATAAATCCATGCACCTATTAGTAAGGTTAAAATGATCGGTAGGATAATATTTAAAAATCGAATAAATGTTCCACTTTCCGAAATTTTTCCTTTATCCAAAGGCCTTAAATTGAATTCTTTATTTCTTGCTAGCAAAGAATTATTTTCATCGATTAAATAATTAAATAGATTGATAATAAAATCTTTATTTGCAAACCGATGTTGAGAATATAAATCAAAACCTAATTCCAATGGTCCACCCGTATTAGGATCAAGGGCATTGATTGTCATACTGCTATTTCCAATTAAAACTAATTTTCCTGTATGGATGCCTTGTTCAATAAAATTATTTTTTAAGCTATCATCAGGTAAAATTCTATTTTTGAAATAGGAGTCAAATTTACCTTCCACCATTACTGCTCCAAATTTTTCTCCCTCTTTATATTTTTCAGAATTAAAATCCTCTGCACTAGAGGCAAATGGAAGAGTAGACGGCGCGTTCATCGTTTGGGAAAGGTTGCTCGAATGCAAAAGAATCGTTTTTTGATAGGGCGAAGGAATGGTATCAATACTTGAACCAAATTTGGTATAGACGGCATCTAGATTTTTTGTGATAATATTCGTTTGATTTCCTAATAAAAGTGGGAAAGCAGGCCAGGGCATTAATTGTAAATTCCCTTGGTTTCCGAAATTCCCCACCTCCAAAGGGATTGCCCCACAAAGTTGAATATCTTTTAATAGATTATTATTTAATCTCAATCCTAATCGGAAATAAAATTCCTCTAAACCTGAATTTTTTTCCGTTATAATAATTCCTTGATTTTGGACAGTATCCACTTGAATTCCTTCTTGGAAAAATACCGCTTTACCACCTTTTAATAAAAACTGATCAATTTTATAAAGGCTATTTTCAGAAAACTTTTTGATTGGATTAATAAGGCAGATTGCATCTAGTCCATCTAAACTTGGGGAATTATCTAAATCAACTGGATATAAATTATAGGCAGCTTGAAGGGAATTGATCAAATCAAAATTTTCAGTTGGGGAATAGGTGCCATAATCAAATAAGAATCCAATATTTTTTTTCTCAGTTTGATCTAAAATCTTTATTCCTTGAATCATTTGATATTCCATTTGTTCAATGGATTGATTCAGAATTTCCTCCGGACTGCTCAATTGATTTCCCTTTAATAATAGAAGTCCAAATTCTCTATTCCCTTGGCTCATCAATAAACCTGGCATAGCAAAAGTTTGGGAGGATTGGCCATTTTCTGATTGGATAATATTGGTTGGATGAATTCCCATAGAATCCAATTGAATGATAATTTTATCCCTTTCTGTTTTTTCAAGGTCTTTATAGATGTCAATAAATTCTATGGAAATTTTTTGATTGGCAATTTTTTGAAAATCTTCCATCGTAGAGATTCCTGCATTTCTAAGTCGCTTAAATCCAGACGGGAGATTATCTCCATTCAAAAAGAATTTAATATGAATGGGGGCTTTAAGATTTTCTAGAATTCCTTTTGTTGAGAGTGCTAGGGTAAATCTTTTATCCTGAGAAAGGTCAATTCTTCCATCTATAAAAAAAGAAGAAATGAAGATTGCGATACCAATCCCCAATATGATAAAAAAAGATTTAGAATTATTTCTCATAAATAAAAAGTCAATTTAAAGTTAAGTTAGGATTTTCATAAAAAAAAATCTGCAAGTTTTGCCTGCAGATTTTCTTTTAATTTGGGATAAATATTAATAGAATTTATATCTATTATCTTTGATATTTGCATTTTCTTTTATTGCCTCATTAATCATATAAGTAGATTGTTGATTTAATAATGATTCTCTTTGCTTTTTGTATTGGCTATAATCTGCCATTTCATTTGCTTTGATTTCAGAGGTTTTTTGGGCGATAAATACACCGTTCTCACCAATGAATGCTTTAGAAATTTGACCGATTTTTAATCCAGCAATTTTACCTAGAGCAATTACATCTGGTCCTGCCATATTTAAAATTCCTCTACTTAAATTTAAATTTTCAACACTATCCACTAAGGCACCTGCTCCATATTGTTGAGCAATTTCTTCTAGGCTATTCCCATTAATAGCTTTTATTTTTTCTAATATTTTTTCTCCTTTTAATTCATTTCCTACTTGGTAGTTTAAATCTAAAAGATAATCTTCAATCTTAACATCATCCTTATCAGATTTTGCAGTAAGATATGCTACAATATATTGGTTTTCGTATTCAAAAACTTTTCTTGAACCATCTCCCAATTTTGTGTCATCATCATAAGCCCAACGTACTAAATCTCTTGCATTTTCTAATGTATTTACATTTACTGCATCTGGACTTAATTTATCTGCTCTTAACATGATAAGAGATGAATCTTTCTCTAAAGCTTTAGTAAAGGATTCAATATTGGTATTTGCGTTCGCAAATTCATCAGCTTGAGCATAAACTTTATCTAAAGTAGTTTGAGATGCAGAAATATATTTGTTAATGGTTGCTAATTTATAATACGTATTCGTTTTAGCTTCCGTAACCTTTACGATATGATATCCAAATTCAGTTTCAACTAAGTTTGGTAATAAACCTGTTCCATTGAATGAGAAAACTGCATTTTCAAATTCTTTTATCATGGTTCCATTATTTTGGAAGAAACCTAAATCTCCACCATTTTGTGCAGAACCATCCATTGAATTAAAATTCGCCAAAGCCTCGAAATTGCCACCATCCTTAATTTGCTTTAATAAGGCAGATGCCATTTCTTTTGCTTGTGCTTTTGATGAATCTGAAGTTCCTCTTGGTCTAATTAAAATATGACTTGCACGAAGGGTAGAATATTTATCTTGTTCTTTTCCATCGTATTTTAAGATAGTATAAACATTTCCATTTTTAAATGGACCATAAATTCCTCCAGCTTGAAATTCACCCATTCTTTCTTTGATATTCTCTGGAATATTTGAATAGGTTAGACGATAAGGGATTTTTTCATCTGAATTTAATGCAGCAAAAGCTGAATCATTAGGAGCTGTTGCTAAATCTTTTGCTAATTGTCTAATCTCAGATAAAAATCCAGTAGAATCTTCTTTAGTTGGAATAACTGGGAAGGTAACATACTGAATTGAACGAGAATTATATCCAGGAAACATTTTTTTATGATTCGAAAGATATTTCTCTAATTGAGATTCTTCGATTTTAACGCTTGAATCTGGAATTGAATAGAATGG
>JBJOIA010000040.1:0-5349 GCA_046047395.1 Bacteroidota bacterium
AATTATTAATAAGAATAAATGAAGTGTAGACCAAATGTCGCCTGAGAATTAGTTGCTTCTCCTTTTGAGTTTACGAAATTGTTCGTAGCGTAAGAATCTATTCTAATTTCTGGCTTGATTAATAAATGACCATTCGCGCTAGTAATATTTCCAGTAACAGTGAATGAATTTACGGATGTTCCCACTCCATCAGGGCCTGTTAATGCTCTTGCTCCTGAAGTATTATCGAAATATTCATATCTTCCGCCCAATGCAAAACTATCAGAGAATGCGTAGTTTGAATAAATTGCTGCTCCTCCCCATGTTTTATTGCTTCCGATATCTCCACCTCCTTGGTAATCACCTGAAGCTGAACCAAATGCGGAATTCAATCCTAAATAATATTTATCTGTGATTTGGTATCCCGTAGTAAGGTCAATTATACTGTAAGACCCTGTAGAACCAGGCGCAGATTCATCTGAAACCATACCGTTTAAGTATAAATCCCAATCCTCAGCAGGAGAAACATATATTTGTGATATTACTCCTTTTCCACTGTTATTATCATTCAAACCATCAATATTATTGACTAATCCAACCATAAATGCAGCTCTATCTGAAACTGGAAGGTTTAATTTTGCTCCAATATGATAGAAAGGACCATTATTGAATAAGTTTGAAAGTGAATAATTAAAGTTAACTGGAGCATCAATTACTTCATAACCAATATGTGTTCCAAATTGACCAATTGTAAAGGAAGCTTTTTCTCCAAGACCGAAATTTATATAAGCTTGTTTAATTGCTAATGAAGTGGATGTTACCCCATCTCCTAAATTTCCAATTACGTTTCCGTAATTACCTAAATCTGCATTCGGACCAAATACTAAATCAATCACTACTTCTGAATTGCTAGTAGCAGCATATGATAATTTGGTTTGCGCAAGTCCTAATGAAAACTGGTTGCTGTAACGATCGAATGCTCTTTCCATTCCGGAAACCCCTAGATTACTTCTGTCTGTTGGTCCGTTAAAATTTGCCATATAGTATGCATCCACATACCCCGATAAACTAAATTTTGAACTGTCGGCTTCTACTTGTGAAAAACCTGTGAATCCGATTGCGGATAATAGTGCTGTAGTAAATAATTTTCTCATAAATTGGACTTTTTAAAGTTAAATGCCTGATTACACTACAAAGATTAGAACTATTTTTATAGATACCAAATTTTTAAACCATTTTTTTTAAAAAAAACAGAAAAAAATAAAAAATAGGATAAATTTTAAACCTATTTTATTAGTTTTTACAAAAAAAATTAAAAAATAGGTTAATTTTTAAACTATAATTTTTTAAAATATCAGAAAATGATTCTTTTTTTGATTTTTAGATTAGGAATAAAAAAAGCCACACTTTCGTGCAGCTTTTTTATTATTATATAATTCTTAACGAATGCCAATGAATAAATTCATTGGCCAATAACTTATTCCCCGTGTAACCATGCCTTTTTAGCTAAAAGCGTGTCTTCATCCTCCTCATGGTCTGGATCTGGTACACAACAATCTACAGGACATACAGCTGCACATTGAGGTTCTTCATGAAAACCTGTACATTCTGTACATTTATCTGGTACGATATAATAGAATTCATCTGATACAGGATCCATAGGATCTTCTGCATTCATACTGGAACCATCTCCTAATTCAACTTCTTTTAAGGCTGTCCCTCCTGCCCAAGTCCACTCTATTCCACCTTCATATATTGCATTATTTGGGCATTCCGGTTCACATGCCCCACAATTGATACACTCGTCTGTAATGATAATTGCCATAGTACTCTTTTTTCTATTAGTCTACAAAATTAGTCAAGAATAGTTAAAATTGTATCAAATAATGAAAAAAAATTGCATTTTTTTTCGACCTTTGTATAAAATTATAAATTTAATTATGCCGAATTCTATTCATAAAGCAAGTTTTTTCCATTTTATCGACCAAACAAATGAGTTTTTTGCTAATTCATCTAACCAAGATAAAATTGAACTTTTTATAGAAAAGGCTATAATTGAGAATCCTTGGTTTACAAAAGATCAAATTAAAATTTCATTAAATGCTATCCTTTCAAAATATTTTAACCTAAAAGATTGGGAAAAGTTTTTTGAAGAATATCCAAATTCAATAAAACATCGAAAAACCGTTGGCTTAATTCTTCCAGGAAATATACCGGCCGTTGGTATCCATGATATTTTAATGGTGTTTGCCTCAGGACATTTTGCAAAGATTAAAGCATCTAGTCAGGATAAAGCATTAATTGAATTATTTTTAGATATAGCAAAAAATACTCCATTGCATAAAAATTTCGAAAAAGTAGATAAAATCACCAGTGTTGAAGCAATTATTGCAACTGGTTCTGATAATTCTGCTAAATTATTTGAATCCTATTTTAAAGATATTCCTCGTATTATTCGGGGTAATCGGTCCTCAATTGCCTATATCAACGGAAATGAAGACGAAAATGATTTTAAAGAATTAGCTAAGGATATATTTACTTATTTCGGGCTGGGTTGTAGAAACGTAAGTTCAATATTAATTCCCCAAAATTATAATCCTACCCCATTATTTGATGTATTAACGACTTATGATTACATAAACGACAATACGAAATATGCCAATAATTATCAATATCAGAGAACTTTACACGTATTTAATGGGAAAAAACATTTTGACTTAGGTAATATTCTTGCTGTTGAGGAAATTGAAATTCAAGATGCCCCAATTGGTGTAATTAATCTTGTTCGATATGATTCATTGGAAAAAGTTCAAGAATTATTACAAAATTATTCAAACCATATTCAATGTATAGTTGAAAAAGACAATGATTTAAATCTTCCGAATTCTTTTTATTTTGGTAAGGCACAAGAACCTGGATTAGAAGATTTTGCAGATTTAATTAATACCTACGAATTTTTGTTAAGTATATAAAATTCAAAATACTTGCAACTGATGTACCTATTCCTGCGCCAACTAATACATCAATAGGGAAATGTGCTCCTAGATATATTCTTGAATAACTTACCATAAAAGCCCATATCAGCATGATAATTGTAGCTTTTTGATTCCTGAATATATAATGTATTCCGGCCGCTAAACCAAATGAATTTGCTGCATGGGATGAACAAAAACCATACATACCACCACAACCATTCGGTAAATGGATCCAATTACTAAAAGCCGCTACATGGCAGGGTCTTAATCTTGCTACCCATGGTTTTAAGATGGAAGAGCAAATCTGATCTGCTAATAATATTACTAATAGTAAATAAATGATTATTTTCCAGTTTTCTCGAGGATTAGATTTTAGTATTTGAAAAATTATAAATAAGTATAAGGGTATCCAAACTAATTTTTCAGAGAAAAAAATCATAATATGATCCAATATTGGATTATGATGTAAATTTATCCATTCAAATAAAATATTATCCCAGTTTGGAAACATAATTAAAATTGAAATAGGTTCCTTACCCGCTTTATGGTCTGTTTTGCAATAATTTCAGCCTTCTTTTCGCCTTCTACTAATTTTTCCTCAATAATTTGTGGATTCTCCATATAGTATTGAAATAATTCTCTCGGTTTTTCAAATTTTTCTAAAATCGCCTGATGAAGAGCTTGTTTAGCATGGCCATATCCATATCCTCCTTTTAAATAATTTTCCCGCATCTCTTCAATTTGTTCAGGATTAGCTATCAATGAAAATAATTTGAAAGTAATATCATTTTCTGGATTTTTTGGTTCTTCCAAAGGAGTTGTATCCGTCACGATTTTTTTTATCTGTTTGAGTAAATCCTTTTCAGGCAAGAAAATATCAATATAATTATTAAGGGATTTCGACATTTTATTTCCATCCAACCCAGGAATAGTCATCACATTCTCATTAATTTTTGATTCTGGTATAACAAAAATATCTTCCCCAGCATATCTATTCACAGTAGAAGCGATATCTCTTGTCATTTCTAAATGTTGTCGTTGGTCCTTTCCTACTGGAACAACATCTGCATCATATAAAACAATATCTGCTGCTTGTAAAACTGGATATGTAAACAAACCAGCATTTACATCTGCTAATTTTTCTGATTTATCTTTAAAGCTATGTCCGTTAGCCAGCATCGGAAATGGGGTAAAACAATTTAAATACCACATTAATTCAGTATGGTAAGGCGCAAGTTTTGATTGACGATAGAAATAATTTGAATCGGTGTCAAAGCCAAAAGCTAACCATGCTGCAGCAATAGATAAGGTATTTTGTTTGATTGTTGCCCCATCCTTTAAAGAAGTAAGGGTATGTAAATCAGCTATAAATAAAAACGACTCGTTTTCCTTATGCTTGGATAATTCAATTGCTGGGACAATTGCTCCCAAAATATTTCCTAGATGAGGTTTTCCTGATGATTGAATCCCAGTAAGTATTCGCATTATATTGTTGTAATTTAAAAATTAATTGGTCTAAAATTAATTAAAATAATTTAAAATTTTGTAATTTAAAGGTCAATTACTATGCAATTTTCACATTTACATAATCATTCACAATTTTCCCTTTTAGATGGTGCTTCTAATATAGCTGCCATGATTAAAAAGGCTAAGGAGGATAATATGCCTGCTGTAGCCATAACAGATCATGGAAACATGTTTGGTGTATTCCAATTTGTTTCTCAAGCTACAAAAAATGGGATAAAACCCATCGTAGGATGTGAGTTTTACTTGGTTGAAGATAGACATCAACAAAGTTTTACAAAGGAGAAAAAAGACAAAAGGTTTCATCAATTATTTTTGGCTAAAAATCCTACTGGATATCAAAATTTAGTAAAATTATGTTCCTTAGGATATATCGAAGGGATGTATTCAAAATATCCTCGAATAGATAAAGAATTAGTTCTTAAGCATTCAGAGGGCTTGATAGCCACTACTTGCTGTTTAGGAGCTAAAGTTCCCCAGACTATCCTAAAATCTGGGGAAGAGGAAGCAGAAAAAGAATTTAAATGGTGGTTGGATTTATTTGGTGAGGATTATTATATCGAAGTACAGAATCATGGAATTCCAGAACAGCAGATAGTAAATGAAACCTTATTAAAATTTGCTCAAAAGCATAATGTAAAGGTAATTGCTTCTAATGATAGCCATTATTTGGATCAGAAAGACAGTAATGCACATGATATTTTACTTTGTATTAATACCGGTGAAAAACAGTCTACGCCTACCTATAAGGATATAGAAGGAGATGAAGATTTAAGAGGAAAGCGTTTTGCCTTTTATAATGACCAATTTTATTTCAAGAATACTCAGGAAATGACCCAATTATGGTCTCATATTCCTCAAGCAATTGATA